>NZ_JBYSXG010000030.1:0-56447 GCF_058782005.1 Sphingomonas sp. FW306-1B-B10E | reverse complement strand
CCCCCGAACCCCTCCCTTGCAGGGAGGGGAGCAGCGATTTCAACTCAGCCGGTCGATCGCCACCACGTCGAGCGAGCCCGGGATGATCATCACCGGCACGCTCAAGGTCCCCGCATCCGCCCCGGTGAAGTGCGACACCAGTGTCCCCGGCGGCCCGCTCGCAGCGGCACCCAGCACCAAAGCCGCGATGTCGCCATTCGCCGCGATCATCTCGCGCACCACCTTGGCGCCGTCGCCCTCGCGCACGGTGATCGACGGCTTGAGCCCCGATTCGGTGAACAGGGTCCCTGCCGCGCGCGTCACCAAAGCCTCGGCGCGCTGGCGGCTCTCTTCCTCGATCGTCGCCATCACGCCGCCCCATTGGACGAACTCCTGCGGCGGCGTGAGCGCGAGGATCTCGACGCTGCCCCCGGTCTTCACTGCGCGCCGCGCGGCGAAGCGCAAGGCGATCTCCGATTCCGGCGTTTCGTCGATCACCACCAGATAGGTGCGCATGGCTGCTTTCCTCGTCCCGACGCGTTGACTGCCCGCTGTATCTGCCCCGCGCAAGCCCAAGCTCATCGCCCCAAGGTCTTGACCGGGGCCGTAGCGGCGGCAAAGGGGGGCTACGCCTTACCCCAGGGACCAACGACGGGAACCTCCATGTCGATCGAAATCAAGATGCCTGCGCTTTCCCCCACGATGGAGGAGGGCACGCTTGCCAAATGGCTGGTCAAGGAAGGCGACACGGTAAAGTCGGGCGATCTCCTCGCCGAGATCGAGACCGACAAGGCGACGATGGAGTTCGAAGCCGTCGATGAAGGCGTGATCGGCAAGATCCTCGTCGCCGAGGGCACCGATAATGTGAAGGTCGGCACGGTGATCGCAGTGATCGCGGGCGAAGGCGAGGACGTCTCTGCCGCCGCACCCGCCGCGTCCCCTGCGCCGAGCCCGGCTCCCGCGCCCGCCCCGAAGGCGGAGGCCGCCCCCGCACCGACGCCGGCGCCTGCCCCCGCGCCGACGCCGACTCCGACGCCAGCTTCCGCTGCCGACGGCAGCCGCGTCAAGGCGAGCCCGCTCGCCAAGCGCCTCGCTGCCGAGAAGGGCCTCGATTTGTCGACCGTGACCGGCTCCGGCCCCAATGGCCGCATCGTCAAGGCCGACCTCGAAGGCGCCAAGCCGGGCGCGGCGCCCGCCGCCCAGCCTGCTGCTGCCGCGGCCCCGGCCCCGAGCGCGACTCCGGCACCCGCCGCCGCGCCCGCCGAGCACAAGCCGGTCTGGTACGACGAGAGCATTCCGCACGAGGAAGAGAAGCTCTCGAACATCCGCAAGACGATCGCGCGCCGCCTCACCGAGTCGAAGCAGACGATCCCGCATATCTATCTCACCGTCGACATCCGGCTCGATGCGCTGCTCAAGCTCCGGGCCGAGCTCAACAAGGCGCTCGAGCCGCGCGGCGTGAAGCTCTCGGTCAACGACCTGCTGATCAAGGCGCTCGGCGTCGCGCTGATCCAGACGCCCAAGTGCAACGTGACCTACACCGGCGACAAGTTGATCAAGTACAGCCGCGCCGACGTCTCGGTCGCGGTGTCGACCCCGACCGGGCTGATCACCCCGATCATCCGCGATGCGGCGGGCGTCAGCGTCTCGTCGATCTCGACCCAGATGAAGGACCTCGCCGGCCGCGCCAAGGAAGGCAAGCTCAAGCCGGAGGAATATCAGGGCGGCACCGCCAGCCTGTCGAACATGGGCATGTTCGGGATCAAGCAGTTCGAAGCGGTGATCAATCCGCCCCAGGGCATGATCATGGCGATCGGCGCGGGCGAGAAGCGCCCCTATGTGATCGACGATTCGCTCCAGATCGCCACGATCATGAGCGCGACCGGCAGCTTCGACCACCGTGCGATCGACGGCGCGGACGGCGCCGAACTGATGAAGACCTTCAAGGAGCTGGTCGAAGCCCCGATGGGCATGATCGCCTGAGGCCGCCCGGGTGCGCGTCCTCCTCGAGACGGTCCACATCGCCATCGGGCTGCTCGCGGCGGCGTTGATCGCCGCCGCCGCGGCCTGGTCGTACCCCCGCGCCAGCGACGACATCTGGCTGGTGACCTTCGTTGCGATGGCGCTGGTCGTGCTGATGGGGATCGGTCCGATCCGGCGCGCGGTGAGGATCGACCGCAGGAAACTCGATCGCACCCCGGAGGCGAAGACCGATGGCTGAGCAAGGCCCGCCCGACAAGCAGCCCGCGATCCGGGTCACCACGATGCCCGCCGACGCCAATCCTTACGGCGACATCTTCGGCGGCTGGCTGATGAGCCAGATGGACATGGCCGCCGGCCTCGTCGCCTCGCGCCACTCGCACGGCCGCGCGGTGACGATCGCGGTCGAAGGGATGAAGTTCCACGCGCCGGTCGCGGTCGGCGACGAAGTCTCCGTATTTGCCGAGCTGGTCCGGGTCGGCCGCACCTCGATGACGATCGATGTCCAGGCCTGGCGCCGCGCGCGGCATGCCGAGGAGAGCTGCCTGGTGACCCAGGCGCAATTCGTCTTCGTCGCGATCGACGAGCATCGCCAGCCTAGAGTCGTGGACGGTGACGCCCGCTAATGCAGGAATCGGTCGCCGAGCGCGCCGTCACCATCTCGTTGGTGAGCGGGGCGCTGTTGCTGGCGGCCTGGGCGATCCTGGCGACGGTACGGAATTGGCGGCGCGGCGCTCTCTTGTGGAGTGGTCCGATCGGGCGACGCGTGCTGCAGACGATCGGCATGATGCTTTTCGGCGCGGCGCTGCTGGCCGTTCCCGGCATGGTGGCGGCGATCGTCGGCACCGCGATCCTCGCGGCGGGCGCACCACTGACCGTATTGCTCCCGATCATCCTGGTCGGGCTGGTCGGTCTCTGGCTGGCGCAACGATCGAGCGGCTATGGCATGGAAGGCTGCACGCGGCTGATCGCCATCCTGGTTTCGGCCTATGTCACGGTCTGGGGCGTGACCGCGCTAGCGATGACCTGGCACTTCCACCGGGGTTTTTTGCCGCTGGCGCTGTTGCAGCCGTTCATCGCGGCGCTGCCGTTCGCGCTTCTGCTCGCGCTGGTAACGCGGAGGGGCAGGAAGCTTCGTTCAGGTGCGCTGGCGCTGATCTTCTTTGCCGCCTGCATGGCGATCTGGTTCACGACGGTGGAGCGGGGCTTGTGGGGCGGGGTGTTATCGGCAAGCTATTGGATGCGATACGCCACAGCGGGAGCGATCGGCGTCTCTCCCTTGGCCTGTCTGCCATTGCTCGGGATGCTCAATCGAAAATCGCGGCAGGATTGGCGGGCACCGGTGGCGTTCGCCGCGGTCGTCGCCATCTTGGGGATGATAACCGGCCTGGTCTGGGCCGCGGCGGGGACGTTGCTCGCCGAATGAAAGAGGAAAAATCCGTTGGCTGACCAATACGACCTCATCGTCCTCGGCTCGGGGCCCGGCGGCTATGTCGCCGCGATCCGCGGCGCGCAGCTCGGCCTCAAGGTCGCGATCGTCGAGCGCGAGCTGCTCGGCGGCATCTGCCTCAACTGGGGCTGCATCCCGACCAAGGCGCTGCTCCGCTCGGCCGAGATCTTCCACTATATGCAGCACGCCAAGGATTACGGCCTCGTCGCGCAGGGGATCAGCGCCGACATCGAGGCGGTGGTCAAGCGCTCGCGCGGCGTCGCCAAGCAGCTCAACCAGGGCGTCACGCACCTAATGAAGAAGAACAAGATCGCCGTGCATTTCGGCGAGGGCAAGCTGACCGGCAAGGGCAAGCTCAGCGTTACCGACAAGGACGGCAAGAAGACCGACCTCGAGGCCAAGAACATCATTCTGGCGACCGGCGCGCGCGCGCGCGACCTGCCCAACCTCCCCGCCGACGGCAAGCGCGTCTGGACCTATCGCCACGCGATGACCCCGCCCGAGATGCCGACCAAGCTGCTGGTCATCGGATCGGGCGCGATCGGGATCGAGTTCGCCAGCTTCTACAACGATATGGGCGCCGAAGTGACGGTGGTCGAGATGCTCGACCGCATCGTCCCCGTCGAGGATGCCGACGTCTCCACCTTCCTGGAGAAGGCGCTCAAGAAGCAGGGCATGAACATCCTGACCGGCGCCAAGATCGACAAGATCGCCGCCGATGCGAACGGCGTGAAGGCGACGATCACCGCCAAGGACGGCAAGGCGACCGAAGGCCAGTTCAGCCACGTCATCGTCGCGATCGGCATCGTGCCGAACACCGAGAATATCGGGCTCAAGGAACTGGGCGTCGCGGTGGACGACCGCGGCTTCCTCAAGACCGATCCGGCGTGCAAGACCAATGTCGACGGCCTCTACGCGATCGGCGACATCACCGCGCCGCCCTGGCTCGCGCACAAGGCGAGCCATGAGGGCGTGATCGCCGCGGAAGCCATCGCCGGCAATCATCCGCACGCGATGGACCCGCGCAACATCCCGGGCTGCACCTATTGCCACCCGCAGATCGCCAGCGTCGGGCTCACCGAGGCCAAAGCGAAGGAGGCCGGCTACGAGGTCAAGGTCGGCAATTTCCCCTTCATCGGCAACGGCAAGGCAATCGCGCTCGGCGAGGCCGAGGGCTTCGTCAAGACCGTGTTCGACGCCAAGACTGGCGAACTGCTGGGCGCCCACATGATCGGCGCCGAAGTCACCGAACTGATCCAGGGCTACACGATCGGCAAGACGCTCGAGACCACCGAGGCCGAGCTGATGGAGACGGTGTTTCCGCACCCGACGCTCAGCGAGATGATGCACGAGTCGGTGCTGGGCGCCTACGGACGCGCGCTGCACATCTAAATCCGTCCGGCGCTCGCCGCTTTCGCTCCCCTCCCGCTCGCGGGAGGGGTCGGGGGAGGGCCTGGCCGGCGGCGCCAAACGCGGTTAGACACCCCCTCCCCTAACCCCTCCCGCAAGCGGGAGGGGAACGCATTGGGCATGCGCAGGGAAAGGCCATCACCTCGCCGCAAGCCCCGTTCGATCCGGCGCAGGGCTTATTGCCCACCAATTCGATAGGATATATATCGACCTTCCGGCCTTCCTCCGGGTGGAGTTGGAATATGTCCATCTTTTCGCCTCTCGACGACAGTTCGCCGATCATCCTCACCGTCCCCGGGCTCGGCGGCTCGGGGCCCTCGCATTGGCAGACCTTGTGGGAGCAGTCGCGCCCCGACACCCACCGAGTCGAGCTCGGCATGTGGGACTCGCCGCATCGCAACACCTGGGTGACCAAGCTCGACCAGGCGATTCGCAGCGCGCAGGCACCGGTGGTGCTCGCCGCGCACAGCCTGGGCTGCCTTGCAGTCGCCTGGTGGGCCGAGCTCTCGCCGCAGCCGTTCGGCTGGCCGGTCGCCGGTGCCCTGCTCGTCGCCCCCGCCGATGTCGACCGCGAATCGGTGCGCCCCGAGCTCTCGGCGTTCCAGCCGACTCCTACCAAGCCCCTTCCCTTCCCGTCGATCGTCGTGGCGAGCAGCGACGATCCGTGGATCGACCCCGAAAAGGCGCGTGCGCTCGCCGGCGGCTGGGGCAGCTTCTTCGTCGACGCCGGGCCGCAGGGCCATCTCAACGCCGCCAGCGGAATCGGCTGGTGGGAAGAAGGCCAGTCGCTGCTCGACCGGGTGCTCGACGCGGCATCGGATCGCACCGGCAAGGTCCGCTCGGCCAATGACGCGCGCTCGCTGCTCGCGGTGAGCGCAACCGAGGCGGCGCAGGCGCATTACTATGGCGCGCGGGCGTGACACGCCTCGTCCCGGCGCAGCAAATATCCGCACCGGCGCAGCCGGGGTGGAAAACGACCCGCTTCAGACCTATTTAGGTTAATAGCGGGCGTGGCCGGGTGACGTACCCTAGAGCGTCACTCGGCCTACGTCCGTACTCTTCCCCTGACATTGCCGGCCTTCGCGTGCGCTTCGTCGCAACCTGCCACGGCGCGACGATGATATATTGTACCGTCGCCCGTTCCGGCCTATATGACGGCCATGCCGGTGAGTCTTCCGTTATCCCGCTTCTGGGGCGGTATCGATGCAAGCTTCGATCGCATCGCGATCGGGCTGAGCGGGCTGTGCCTCGTCCACTGCGTGGCGACCACCGTGCTGCTGACCGTGCTCTCCTCCGCCGGCGCGCTGTTGCACCCGGCGATCCACGAGGTCGGCCTCACGCTCGCGATCGGCTTCGGCATCATCGCGCTCGGCAAGGGCGTGCTCTCGCACGGCTACATGGCCCCGGCCCTGGTCGGCGCGTTCGGCATCGGTATCATGGCGGGCGCATTGTCGCTGCCGCACGGCGGGTTCGAGATTTTCTGGACGCTGATCGGCGTCAGCCTCGTCGCGCTCGGCCACGACCTCAACCGCCGCGCGACCTACTGAGCCAGCTTGCCGGGGGCGCCCCGGCATCCTAAATTACCCCCATGCCCGCCCATGATCATCACGAGCATCACGGCCAAGATCTGACCCAGGCCGCCCAGGCGACGCTCGAAAAATCGGGCGAGCAATGGACTGCGATGCGCGAGCGGGTGTTCGAAGCGCTGGCCGGGTTCGACAAACCCGCTTCGGCCTATGACATCGCCGAGGCCGTCTCCAAGGCCGAGGGCCGCCGCGTCGCCGCCAACAGCGTTTATCGCATCCTCGACCTTTTCGTCGGCTCGAACCTCGCGCGGCGAGTCGAGAGTGCCAACGCCTATGTCGCCAACGCGCACCCCGATTGCCTGCACGACTGCATCTTCCTCGTCTGCGACAGCTGCGGCCAGACCACGCATCTCGATGACGATTCGATCACCAGGAACGTAAGGTCCGCCGCGAAGACCGCCGGCTTCTCGCCGGTGCGGCCGGTGATCGAAGTCCGCGGCAAATGCTCCGACTGCGAGTAGGCCTGCACGGAAACTCCACGACTTTTCACCGATTCGAGCGTTCGACTTAGGCGAATCACTCGCGTAAGAGATCGTCGATGGCCGATCTTCCCAGCACGCCGTTGCTCGACACCGTCGACACGCCCGCCGATCTCCGCAAGCTCAAGCCTGCCGATCTCCGCCAGCTCGCCGACGAGCTGCGCGCGGAGACGATCTCGGCGGTCGGCACCACCGGCGGGCATCTCGGCTCGGGGCTCGGCGTGGTCGAACTGACCGTCGCAATCCATTATGTCTTCGACACGCCCAACGATCGGCTGATCTGGGACGTCGGGCATCAATGCTACCCGCACAAGATCCTCACCGGCCGCCGCAACCGCATCCGCACCTTGCGCCAAGGCGGCGGGCTTTCGGGCTTCACCAAGCGCAGCGAGAGCGAATACGACCCGTTCGGCGCGGCGCACTCCTCGACCTCGATCTCGGCGGCGCTCGGCTTCGCGATCGCCAACAAGCTCAACGACAAGCCCGGCAAGGGCATCGCAGTGATCGGCGACGGCGCGATGAGCGCCGGCATGGCCTATGAGGCGATGAATAACGCCGAAGCGGCAGGCAACCGGCTGGTCGTCATCCTCAACGACAACGACATGTCGATCGCGCCACCGGTCGGCGGTCTCTCGGCCTATCTGGCGCGCACCGTCTCCTCGTCCAACTATCTGGGCCTGCGCAACTTCGCCAAGCGCGCGATCCGCCGCATCTCGAAGCGCGCCCACAACGCCGCCGAGAAGGCCGAGGAATTCGCCCGCGGCATGGTCGCCGGCGGCACGCTCTTCGAGGAGCTCGGTTTCTATTATGTCGGCCCGATCGACGGCCACAATCTCGACCACCTGATCCCGGTGCTCGAGAATGTCCGCGACAGCGAGCACGGCCCGATCCTCGTCCATGTCGTGACCAAGAAGGGCAAGGGCTATGCGCCGGCCGAGGCGGCGGCGGACAAATATCACGGCGTCCAGAAGTTCGACGTGATCACCGGCACGCAGGACAAGGCACCCCCAGGACCGCCCTCCTACCAGAACGTGTTCGGCGAGACGCTGGCCAAGCTCGCCGACACCGACCCGCGCATCGTCGCGATCACCGCGGCGATGCCGTCGGGTACCGGCGTCGACAAGTTCGCCCAGGCGCATCCCGACCGCGCCTTCGATGTCGGCATTGCCGAGCAGCATGCAGTCACCTTTGCCGCCGGGCTCGCCGCGCAGGGCATGCGCCCGTTCTGCGCGATCTATTCGACCTTCCTCCAGCGCGCCTATGACCAGGTCGTCCACGACGTCGCAATCCAGAACCTTCCCGTCCGCTTCGCGATCGACCGCGCCGGGCTCGTCGGTGCCGATGGCGCGACGCACGCCGGCAGCTTCGACGTCACTTATCTGGCGACACTTCCCAATTTCGTCGTGATGGCGCCGGCCGACGAAGCCGAATTGGTCCACATGACCTATACCGCTGCCGAGCATGATTCCGGTCCGATCGCGGTGCGCTATCCGCGCGGCAACGGCGTCGGCGTCGCGCTGCCGCAGGTTCCCGAGCGGCTCGCGATCGGCAAGGGCCGCGTCGTGCGCGAGGGCAAGACCGTGGCGATCCTGTCGCTCGGCACGCGGCTGGGCGAAGCGCTCAAGGCTGCCGATGCGCTCGAGGCGCGCGGGCTCTCGACCACCGTCGCCGACCTTCGCTTCGCCAAGCCGCTCGACGAGGAACTGATCCGCAAGCTGCTCGCGGCCCACGAAGTCGCGGTGACGGTCGAGGAAGGCGCGATCGGCGGGCTCGGCGCGCATGTCCTCACGCTCGCAAGCGACCAGGGGCTGATCGACGCCGGGCTCAAGCTGCGCACGATGCGCCTGCCCGACCTCTTCCAGGATCAGGATAAGCCGGAGAAGCAATATGACGAGGCCCGGCTCAATGCCGAGCACATCGTCGACACTGTGCTCAAGGCGCTCCGCTACAACGAAGCCGCGGTGAGCGACGCGCGCGCCTGACGGCAAGCTTGCCTGATCGAAGATCGGGATATACATTTGCAGGCAGTATATCCGGAGGTCGCCGTGCAAGTTGCGAAATGGGGCAACAGCCTCGCCATCCGCATTCCCGCCGACGTCGCGCGGGAACTGTCGCTCAAAGAGGGTGACGAGGTCACGCTGCAGCCGATGCCTGATGGCGGATTGGCGTTGATCACCGAGCAACAACGGCGCGATCAAGCACTGACTCGCCTGCGCGAGATCAGCCGGAAATTCGGCCACCTGCCTGAGGATTTCAAGTTTGACCGGGAATGGGCGAATTCGCGCGACGCGGAATAACGTGCCCGCGTTCTTTGACACCAATGTCCTGCTCTATGCGATCTCGGCCGACTCTAAGAAGGCCATGCGCGCAGATGAATTGCTCCGGCAAGGCGGCTTTATCAGTGTCCAGGTGCTCAACGAAGCCGCCCGCGTCCTAAGGGACAAGCTGCGCTACGATTGGCCGACCGTCCACGCCGCGCTCGCCGAAATGCGAAGCCTCCTCGAAGTGGTCCCGCAGAGTGTCGAAATCCACCATCTCGGCCTCGATATCGCCGAACGATACAAGCTCGGCATCTTCGACTCGATGATCGCCGCTGCCGCGCGCGTTTGTGGCTGCGATGTTCTGTATTCCGAGGACATGCATCACGGCCTGCTCATCCAAGGCCAGCTTACCATCACCAATCCGTTTCGCGCATAGCCTTTCGCACGTCCAACGGCTAAGATCGCCCGGTGCTCAAGATGACATCGCCCGCCTCCCGCACGCGTCCACGCGCGCTCGCCAATTGGCTGTTCTTCGTCGCTGCGCTGATCGTGCTGATGGTGGTGATCGGCGGGATTACGCGGCTCACCGAATCCGGGCTGTCGATCACGCAGTGGAAGCCGATTTCGGGGATCGTCCCGCCGCTGAACGATGCGCAGTGGCAGGCCGAATTCGCCAATTACAAGCGCATCCCAGAATATCAGCAGCTCAATCAGGGCATGACCCTGGCCGGGTTCAAGGCGATCTTCTTCTGGGAGTATCTCCACCGGCTGCTCGGGCGGCTGATCGGCGTGGCGTTCGCCTTGCCCTTGCTCTGGTTCGCGGTGCGCCGGCAGATCCCGCGCGGCTTCGGCTGGCGGCTCGTCGCCTTGCTCGCCTTGGGCGGGTTGCAGGGCGCGATCGGCTGGTGGATGGTCAAGTCGGGCCTCACCGTGCGCACCGATGTGAGCCATGTCCGTCTCGCGGTGCATCTGCTCGTCGCGCTGTTCACGCTGGCCGGGATCGTCTGGACCGCGCTCGACCTGCGCGCGCTGATCCGCCACCCCCAGGCGCGTCCGACACGGCTGACCGGACTGGGCGCGCTCGCCGGCACGATCCTGTTCGTCCAGTTGCTGTTCGGCGCGCTCGTTGCCGGGCTCAACGCCGGCCTCGTCACCGATCAATGGCCGCTGATGAACGGCCGCTTCTTCCCCGGCGCCACCGTCGAGGGACGCCCCTTCCTCGATGCGTTGTTCAACGATCCGGCGATCGTCCACTTCGTCCACCGCTGGTGGGCATGGGTGGTCGTCGCGGCCTTGGTCGTGCTCGCGCGCGCGGCCCGCGGGATCGACCGCCGCGCCTCGATCGCGATCCACAGCGCGTTCGGACTGCAGGTCCTGCTCGGCATCGCGACGGTGATGTCGGGCGTGAACATCGCCCTCGCTGCGCTCCACCAGCTCACCGGCGCGCTGCTCGTCATCGCCACGGTGTGGGGCGCACATGCGATCGGCCGGCGGCGGTGAGCGATATCGCCTTGCTCTACGCCACGTTTCCCAACGAGGCCGAAGCCAGGCGGGTCGCCGAGAGCGTGTTGTCCGAGCATCTCGCGGCCTGCGTCAACATCCTCGCCCCCTGCACGTCGATCTATCGCTGGCAGGACGCGATCGAGCGCAGTGAGGAAGTCCCGGCGCTGTTCAAGACCAGTCTTCCGCTCGGCGGGAAGCTTCGCGCGCGCATCCAGGCGTTGCATCCCTATGATCTTCCGGTAGTCGAGACTTGGCCCGTCGACGCGGGCATCGCGGTGAGCGACTGGATCGCCACGGAAACCGGCTGATGCTGCTCGCCGCGATCCTGTTGCAGGCCAGCGTCGCGGCGCCGATTTTCGCACCGCCGGTCGATCATCCGTTGCGCGTCACCACCGAGCGAACCGAAACCTCGCCCGAGGCGCGGCGCTATCGTCTCGAACGGCTGGTGCGCTTTCAGCGCGAGGACAATGCCTATCGCGCCGAAGTCGTGATTCTCGGCAGCGCCAGCGACGCGCCGCACGCGCTGGGCAATCTTGTCGAGCGCGGCCTTTCCGCGCTCGCCAGCCGCAAGATCGTGCTGCACCTCGACAACGCGGGCAAGGTCGTCGCGATCGACGACATGGCGGCGTTGTGGGAGCGCGTCTGCCAGGGGGTCGCCGATGCCGCCGCGACCCGGTCCGCGGGCGAGGCCGCAGGCCTCGGCGCCAAGCTTGCCACTTCGCTCCGCGCCTTGCCAGCCGAGCGCCAGCGTGCGCTACTCGCCACGCTGGTCACTGCATTGATCTCGTCCGAACCGATCGATCCGATCGGCGCCGATGTGCCGGTCGAGCTTCCCGGCGCTTCCCCGCTCGGCGCGCCAGTAGCGCTGGCGGGCACGCGCCATACTGCCGCGATCGAAAACGGCCTGCGCCGCACCGACACCCTTGCTTCGGCGACCCTGACCCTCCCCGCCCGCGCCGATTCGCCCGCGCGCCCGGCGACGGTCTCGCTCGAGCGGATCCGCACGTTCAATCCGCGGACCGGGCTGATCGCATCGGGGCTCGACACCACGCGCAACGCCGTCGGATCGGGTCCGGCGGCCCGCCAGACCCTGCTAGTCACGCGCCTCAGCGTCGCGCCGGCGCGGCCTGAAGATTGGCCAGAATAGCTACTGGTATTCAGATACCCGTCAGCAAAGCCCCCGATTTGCTTGACTTTCGCGAGCGCCTCCGCCAGATGACCGCCAGATCGCGCTGGCCGCAAGGCTGGCGCGCTTGCATTTCATACTGGAAAAAAGGTCACAGGCCATGAAGGCGCTGATGAAGACCACCAAGTCGGCGAAGCCGGCCGAGGTGGAGAAGAAGTGGCACATCGTCGATGCCGACGGCCTGGTGGTCGGTCGCGCGGCGACGATCATCGCCAACGTGCTGCGCGGCAAGCACAAGCCGAGCTTCACCCCGCACGTCGATTGCGGCGACAATGTCGTCGTGATCAACGCCGACAAGATCCGCTTCACCGGCAAGAAGCTGGGCCAGAAGGTCTATTACAAGCACACCGGCTATGCCGGCGGCATCAAGGAAATCACCGCGGCCAAGGTGCTCGAGGGTCGTTTCCCGGAGCGCGTGCTCGAAAAGGCCGTTGAGCGCATGATCCCGCGCGGCCCGCTCGGTCGTCAGCAGATGCGCAACTTGCGCATCTTCGCCGGCACCGAGCATCCGCACGGCGCGCAGAACCCCGAAGTCCTCGACATCGCGTCGATGAACCGCAAGAACAAGGTGGGCGCATAATGTCCGACAACCGCCAGTCCCTCTCCGATCTCGGCGCGATCGCCGCCGGTGAAGCGCCCGCGGGTGCCCCGGCCAGCGCCGACGAGTATCTGAACGCACCGGCCGCTCCGGCTGCGCCGACCACGCCGCTGCGCGAGAAGATCATCGACAGCCTCGGCCGTTCCTACGCGACCGGGCGCCGCAAGGACGCCGTCGCCCGCGTGTGGATCAAGCCGGGCACCGGCAAGATCACGATCAATGGCCGCGACCAGGAAGTCTATTTCGCGCGTCCGACGCTGCGCCTCGTCATCAACCAGCCGTTCGGTGTCGCCGAGCGCGAGGGCCAGTATGACGTGATCTGCACCGTCAAGGGCGGCGGGCTCTCGGGCCAGGCCGGCGCGGTCAAGCACGGCATCAGCCAGGCGCTGACCCGCTACGAGCCGATCCTGCGCGCGCCGGTCAAGGCGGCAGGCTTCCTGACCCGCGACAGCCGCGCGGTCGAGCGCAAGAAGTACGGCAAGGCGAAGGCTCGCCGCAGCTTCCAGTTCTCGAAGCGCTGAGCTTTTCAGTTCGAACAACGCGAGGGCGGTCCGGCGACGGGCCGCCCTTTTCGTTTGGACGGAGCCCGCCCTCGGCGAAGGCCAAGAGGTGGGCGATCTGGCGCCCCGCGGCACCGGAATGCGCTGGCTAAATTTTTCTTAGCTATTCCCTCACCTTATCCAATTAACCGTCTACATCTATTCATAAGGATGCAGGTTGCGCACGCGCGACGGCGGGGGATATTCGGTGTTCAGAACCAGCGTATCGGCTGCGCTCAGCGTAGCCCTCATCTCTTTGCTTTCGGGCTGCGGCGGCGGTGGCGGCGGCAGCTCCAGCGCGCCCAGCGGCGGCGGCGGCGTGGTCTCGATCACCCCGGCGCCCACCCCCACCCCGACCTTTACCGAGGGCGATGCCGCGCGCCTCGCCAAACAGGCGAGCTTCGGCCCGACCCCGGCTTTGGTCGCGCGGATCAAGGAGGTGGGCGTCAACGCCTGGCTCGACGAGCAATTCGCCGCGACCGGCAGCACCTATACCGATCTCGCCGTCGAGGTCCGCCGCGATTTCTGCACCAGCGGCGACACGGTCTGCGCCCGCCAGCATTTCTCGCGCACCCCGGCCGCGATGCGCTTCTACGCCGATGCCGTGATGGCGCCCGACCAGCTGCGCCAGCGCGTCGCCTTCGCGCTCGGCCAGATGATCGTCGCCTCGGAAGCGGAAGTGAATTCGGCCGCCGGCATCGCCGCGTTCAACCAGATCTTCCTCGACAACGCCTTCGGCAATTTCCGCGACGTGCTCGCCCGCGCGACGATGCTCGGCTATATGGGCGACTATCTCGACATGGCCGACAGCAACAAGTCGGCGCCGTCGGAGAATTACGCCCGCGAATTCCTCCAGCTCTTCTCGATGGGTCCGGACCAGCTCAACATGGACGGCACGCCCAAGCTCGACGCCAGCGGCGCGCGCCAGCCGAACTACACGCCCGACGACATCCGCGGCGTCGCCCGCGCGCTCACCGGCTGGACCTATGCCCGCCTCGGCGGCGCGGCGATCACCGATGGCAATGCCCGCGACTATTCGCAGCCGATGATCACGGTGCCGGCACGCTACGACACCACTGCCAAGGCATTCCTCGGAACGACCGTCCCAGCCGGCGCCACGCAGGAAGCCAGCGTTTCCGCCGTGGTCGACGCGGCGTTCAACAACGCCTCGACCGCGCCGTTCGTCTCCAAGTTCCTGATCGCGCACCTCGTCACGCCCAACCCGACGCCGGCCTATGTCGGCCGCGTCGCGGCGGTATTCGCCAATAACGGCAGCGGCGTGCGCGGCGACCTCAAGGCCGTGGTCCGCGCGATCCTGACCGATGCCGAGGCGCGCAACGCGCCGGGTGCCGCTTCGGGCAAGGTCAAGGAGCCGGTGCTGCTGATGGCGGGGCTCGCCCGCGTCATCGGCTTCACCACCGACGGCTATGTCTTCGTCAACCGCGATAGCAGCATGGGCCAGCCGGTGATGCGCGCGCCTTCGGTGTTCAACTTCTACCCGCAGGATTATCCGCTGCCCGGCAGCACCACGCTGCGCAGCCCCGCTTCGAAGCTGCTCAATACCTCGAACGTGCTGCGCTGGCACAATTTCGTCTATGACTGGACGATCGGCGGCGACGCGACGCGCTCGGAATTCACCCTCGCCTCGGGACTGCCCAATTCGTCGCTGACCCAGCCGGCCTGGGGCAATTGGGAAGCGCTCGGCACCGACATCGATGCGATGGTCGCGCGCATCAACTTGCTGATGTTCGCCAATATGCTGAGCCAGCAGCAGAAGGACGCGTTGAAGGCCGCCGCGACCGCGACCACCAACGCCGATCCGGTGATCCAGGCCCGCAAGCGCGCGCAAGTGATGCTCTACATCGCGGCCTCGAGCCCGCTCTTCCTCGTCGACCGGTAAGGGAAACCCGTCATGACCATGTCCCGCCGCGATTTCACGCGCCTCGTCGCCGGCACCGGCGCGCTGGCCGCCATGGGCCAGCTCGGCCGCACCAGCGCAATGGCCGCCCCCAGCGGCAGCTACCGCGCGATGGTCGGCGTCTTCCTGTTCGGCGGGAATGACGGCTGGAACATGGTGATCCCCACCGATGCCCGCCACGCCACCTATCTCGCCTCGCGCGGCTCGGTCGGCATCAAGGCGGCGGCGCTGACGCCGCTGACCAACGCCGCTTATGCGCTGCACCCCTCGATGTCGGCGCTGCGTCCGCTCTGGGACGAGGGCAGCCTCGCGCTCGTGCTCAATGCCGGCACGCTGTTCGCGCCGCTGACCAAGGCGACCTACCAGTCGCGCGCCGATCTGCGCCCGACCAATCTGATGAGCCATGCCGACGAGCAGGCGCATTGGCAGGGCCTGCGCGCCCGCGACGTCAGCATCGATGGCTTCATGGGCCGGATGACCGACCGAATGACCGCGACATCGACGCCGTCGATGATCTCGCTGGCGGGCTCGAACCTCGCGACGATTGGCCGGACCAGCTCGGCGCTGGTGCTCCCGTCGACCGGAACGATCGGCCGCACCGGCTACAGCGCTGGCGGCAGCGCCGCGAACATGGCCAAGAATGCCGGCGTCGACGCCTTCGCCAATGGCGCGGCCTATGGCGCGATGACCGAGGCGACCGCGCGCGACATCAACGGCGCCTATGGCCAGGCGGTAACCGCCAACAACATCATCAGCGCCACCAGCGCACTCGACGGCTATTTCGTCAACCCGACCACCGGCGCTGCCCTGACCAGCGACGTCGCGCGCCAGCTGATGCGCGTCGCGCGGATGATCGCCGCGCGCTCGACACTCGGCCATGACCGCCAGACCTTCCTGGTCAGCCAGGGCGGCTTCGACAACCATTCGGGCCAGGTCGGCGGCGGCAACAACGACACCGGCACCCACGCCAACCTCCTCGCTGACCTCGCAATGGCGCTCGCCGGCTTCCACCGCGCGATGCAGTCGATCGGCATGGGCGAGAACGTCACTGCGTTCACGATGAGCGACTTCGGCCGAACCTTCAAAGGCAATGCCCAGAACGGCACCGACCATGCCTGGGGCAGCAACCATCTCGTCGTCGGCGGCAACGTCACGCCGGGCGGCATCTTCGGCGCCTATCCCGATCCGGTGCTCGGCGGCGCCAACGACGTCAGCAACGAAGGCCGCTTCGTCCCCGCGGTCGCGCAGGAAGAATATATCGGCGCGATCGCGCGCTGGCACGGCGTCAGCGATGCCGACATGCCCTATGTCTTCCCCAATTGGTCGACCTGGAGCACCGGCGGCCGCGGTCCGCTAGGGTTGTTCCGCGCTTAACGGCGTTCCTCCACATTCCTTCCATATCGCGCAGCTATCGCGCGACATGAGGGAGCGAGGCATGGAACTGCACTACCGCGGCATGACTGGGTCGGATATCGTCGATGCGGGAGGAAACCCCGTGTCCAATCTGTACCGTATCACCCCCGTCATGCACGTGCCCGACATCGCCGCGGCGGTCGCGTTCTTCACCGACATCCTCGGCTTCGAATGCCGTTTCCAACAGGGCCGCTACGCTTCGGTCAAGCGCGAGGGCGCCGCCTTCCGCCTGGTCGAGAATGCCGGCGACGACGGCGCGCCTCCCGGCAACCGGCGCTTCTGCTATTATATCGACGTGCAGGATGTCGACGCGGTCGCGGCCGAGCTGGCGCCCAAGGCGGCGCTGCTCAACGACGGCGACATTTACGGCCCGATCGACCAGATCTACGGCCAGCGCGAGCTGATGGTCGTCGTGCCCGACGGCAATCTGCTGGTGTACGGGCAGGATTTGACGCGGGAATGACCGCCGTTCTTCCTCTCCCTATGGGAGAGGTAGCGCAGCTTGGCAGCTTGCTGCCTAGCGGAGCTAGGTGAGGGCAGTCGGCTTATCGATAGGGCGATCCCCTCACCCAGCTTCGACTAGGGCCGCGCAGAAGTGCGCGACCCAAGTCTGCGCAACCCTCTCCCGACGGGAGAGGGAAGTTCAGAGCGCCACCGCGCCTTCGCCCTTGAACCGGGCGATCGTCTCGAAGCTGGTCCCGTCGACGCGGATCTCGTTGAACGAAGGCGGCTTGTCGCGCACCCGCTCGGACAGCGTCCCCGCGCCGATCAGCCGCACCGTCCGCCCGTCGACCTCGTGCGCGATGTCGAACGGATCATGGACATGGCCGGTCAGCACCGCATGCGCCCCCGCGGTTGCCAGCGCCGCGAGCGCGGCGGGCCCGCGCCGGGTGTGCGACGTCGCGCGCGTCCCTGCCTCGACCAAGGGGTGATGCGCCGCAATGAACACCAGGTCGCCCGCCGGCACTGCCTCGACCAGCGACAGCGATTCCTGTAGCGCGCGCGTGCTGACATAGCCTTTCGACCAGTTGGTCCGGAACTGGAACCGCGCAGTGGTCTTGAGCGGCACCACGCTGACCCCCTTCACGTCGAGCGGCTTCTCGATCATCTGCTCGATCACCCGGTAGCGCTTGTACGGCGTCACGAATCGCGCCCACAGGTTGAAATACGGCAGGTCGTGATTGCCGACCTCGACCGTCACCGGCCGCCCCAGGCTTTCGAGCCATTTGCCCGCTGCTGCGAATTCGGCCGCCCGCGCGCGCATCGTCAGGTCGCCGGTCATGATCACCGCGTCGGGCTTTTCCTCGACCACCTTGCGGCCGAACCAGTCGATCGCCTCGCGGTCCTCGCGGCCGAAATGGACGTCGCTGACGTGAAACAGGCGCGTCATGCCGGTATCTCCTCGTCGGTGCGGGTGGCGATGAACGTCTCGAGGCTCTTGCCCGATCGGATCTTCTCGTGCGGCTGGAGCGTCACCGGCTCGCCGTCGAACAAGGCCATCACCGGCTTGCGGCCATGGACGCGCAATTCCTGCGTCCAGCCCTCGGTCACCGCATGCGCCGCGACCCAGTCGCCGGTCAGCCAGTCCCAGCCGAGCTGGACGATCGAACCCCAGTCGCGCGCATCGACCGCGGCGACTTCGAGCCCGTGCAGGTCCGGCGTCACGAACACCGCCTGATAGGCGTCGCTCAGCCCGGTCGCCCCCTCCACGCGGATTCCGCGGTCATGGAAGGTCCGCCGCCATGCTGCCTTGGCGGCGCCGACCAGCCGCCCGACCTTGCCCTTGCGCACTGCCTCGCGCGCCCGCGCCCAGGCCGCCGCCGGCCCGAGGATGAGCCCGACGAACGCGCGGTGCTTGCCGGCGATCACATAAGGCAAGGCCACGCGCCGCTCGGACTGCTTCGCGGCATGAAGGATCTTGTGCGGGTCGGTCTCGCTGTGCAGCCCCTTGGCGAGCAGGTTCATCGTGCCGCCGGGCAGGATCAGGAAAGCGCCTTCCCACTTCTCCAGCGCGCAGAGCGCCGCGTTGATCGTCCCGTCGCCGGCGAACAGCACGACGGTGTCGACCTTCGCCGCGTCCAGCTCCTGGGGCTTGGGCAGCTTCTGTTCGGGGAATTCGGTCCGCCCGGCGAGCTTGAGCCCGCTTTCCTCGAAGACGGCCTCGAGCGCCTCGCACTTCGCGCGGGTCGCGGTGCCGGAATTGGGATTGGTGATGAACCAGAGCGTTTCCATGCCGCCGCAACGCGCGAGCCGGCTTTTGGTCGCTTCTCAGGCGTAACGAAGCGCCTGCGGATCCTGCAACCTTACGCAGCCATGGAACCCGGCGACCGCCCGCGCCTTTTCACCGCATCGCAGCAAAGGTGGAACGATGCCGCTCACCCCCCAGGTCAGCGTCAGCGACGAGGAACGCGGCAGGGCACTTCGCCAGGTCGTCACCGAGGGCGCCTTCGCCAGCGCCGCCACCGCGCTGACCAGCGGCGTCATCCTGACCGCGCTCGCGCTCCATCTCGGCGCATCGAACCTGGTCATCGGCGTGCTCGCCAGCGCGCCGTTCCTCGGCCAGTTGCTCCAGGCGCCGACGATCCTGCTCGTCGAGCATTTCCGCATGCGCAAGGCGATCTCGGTCTTCTCGAGCCTCACCGGCCGGGCGATGCTGGCTCTGATGGCACTCGCGCCGTTTCTCCCCCACGGTCCCGCCATCGCCGCTTTGGTCGTCGCGCAACTCATCCTGTGCGGGATGGGCGCGGTCGGCGGCTGCGCGTGGAATGCATGGATGCGCGACCTCGCGCCCGAGGACCGGCTCGGCTGGGTATTCTCGCGCCGCTCGGCCTTCGCGGCCGCGGTCAGCCTCGTCGCCGGCATCGCCGCCGCGGTGGTGCTCGACCGCACCAGCGAAGGGTCGGGCTGGCGCAGCATCATCTTCGGCGCGCTCTATGGGCTCGGCTTCCTCGCGGGGCTGATCAGCGCCTGGCTGACCGCGCGCATTCCCGAGCCGGCGATGCCGCCGCGTCCCGAGACCCGGCTCGGGCTGTTCGGGCTGCTGCGCGAGCCGCTCGCCGACCTGAACTTCCGCCGGCTGATCGTCTTCCTCGCCAGCTGGCAGTTCGCGATCAACCTCGCCACGCCGTTCTTCACCGTCTTCATCGTCCGCCAGCTCGGCTACGACATGACCTTCGTAATGGTGCTGAGCGTGGTCAGCCAGCTTTCCAACCTGGTCGCCTTGCGCAACTGGGGATCGCTCGCCGACCGCTTCGCCAACAAGTCGGTCCTGCTCGTCGCCGCGCCGACCTATATCCTGTGCATCCTCGGCATGATCGGCGCGTCGCAGATCGCCCACGGGCCGTGGCTGGTCGCCTATCTGGTCGTGTTGCACCTGTTCATGGGATCGGCAGTCGCCGGCGCAACGCTCGCCACCACCAGCATCGCGCTCAAGCTTTCCCCCAAGGGCCAGTCGACCGCCTATGTCGCCACCGCCGGCCTCGCCACGGCGATCGCCGCGGGCCTCGCGCCGATCCTCGGCGGCGCCTTTGCCGACTTCTTCGCGGCGCGCGAGTTCGAGATTCTGCTGCGCTGGACCAGCCCCGAAGGGGTCGCCCTGGTCTCACCGTTACGCCTGTCGCAATGGGATTTCTATTTCCTGATCTCGGGCGCGATCGGGCTCTATGCGATCCATCGGTTGACCCTCATCACCGAGAGCGGCGAGATCAAGCGGCGCGAAATGCTCGAGCAGGTGTTGAACCAGACCCGACGTACGGTGCGCAATGTCTCGACTGTCGCGGGGCTGCGCACGCTTACCTTCCTGCCCGCCACCTTGCTCCGCGAGGCCGAAGTCCGCGCACGTTTCCTGCGCCGCCAGCGGCTTCGCGCTAAAGCAGGTTAGGAACCGAAACGTTTTCGATTTTTCGGGGTTTTCCGCGACATGGCCGATATCGACATGCTTCCCACTCGACCGGCAAAGGCCGGCAAGCTCCCCGGCGTCAGCCCCCAGGTCCTGCTGCTGCGCGAGGAACTTCGCGCGGGATCGATGGAGCAGGTCGCTACGCTCGCGCTCGGCGACGTCGAGATCGAGATCAGCGCCGGCTGCGATTCCCTGTGGGCGATCATCCGCCGCGAGGGCTTGGGCGGGCTCGCGCTTCGTGCCGCGCACGCCCCGGGCGGCTGCGGCACCGTCCGCAAGCGGAAGGCCGAGGAGGGCGAGGCGCTGCGGCTCGAATTCGATTCGACGATCGGCCGCCAGACCGTCGCCTTCCGCCTCCACGAGGACGAGGTGCCGATCCTGCGCGTCACCACCCGCCTCACTCCGCAAGTGCCGCTGCTCGTCCCGTTCCTGCCGCGCGACCTCTACCCGCTCGACGCCAAGGACGACCCCACCCGCTCGGTCGGCCAGGTCGAGGCGGCGCAGCGCGGGATGAACGCCGGCTACGCCTATTTCCGGCTGACCGAGCCCGGC
This sequence comes from Sphingomonas sp. FW306-1B-B10E, assembly GCF_058782005.1. Taxonomy (NCBI): domain Bacteria; kingdom Pseudomonadati; phylum Pseudomonadota; class Alphaproteobacteria; order Sphingomonadales; family Sphingomonadaceae; genus Sphingomonas; species Sphingomonas sp. FW306-1B-B10E. The sequence goes on along the minus strand of NZ_JBYSXG010000030.1, from coordinate 35,695 downwards.
TTCGGCAGCGTGCTCTATTTCCAGAACCTCACCACGCTGAACCCCTATTTCGCGGCAACCGGCACCAAGCCTGATGGCGCGGTCGGCGGCGAATGGCCCGAAATCGGCTATCTGCCCCCCACTGCCCCGCAGCAGGGCAAGCCCTCGCTCAACCCGCTTCCGGCGGGGAAGGAAACGGCGATCGCCGACACCTATCTCGCTTTCCACGAGGATCCGGCGGGCGACGAGACCGCGATGGCCGGGCGGTTCCTCGGGCTGCTCGGCGCGGTCTATCGCCGTCTCGACCATCCCGAGACCGACTATCACGACTGGGTCGACCGGGCCGAGCGCTCGCTCAGGGACCTCGACCAGGCCCCCGCCGCGACGATCCGCCATTACGGCTTCCGCTACATCCATCCCTACACCGCCACGGAATATCCCGACTCGATGGTCCAGCTCTCGGTGCTCGCCTCGATCCGCGACTACGAGGCGTGGAAGAAGCAGGAAATCCCGCTGCTCGACGAATTCGAGGCGGGCCTGCGCAAATTCTACGATCCCAAGCTGGGGACGATGCGCCGCTATCTGCCCAATGTCGGCAAGGACAAGGACAAGGACGCCGTCGACAGCTGGTATCTGTACCACCCGCTCCTCAACCTCGGCCGCCTCGCGATCGACGGCAATGCCAGGGCCAAGCGCCTCTTCCTCCAGTCGATCGACTACGGCATCGAGTCCGCGCACCATTTCGACTACAAATGGCCGATCCAGTACAACATCACCGACCGCTCGGTGATCACTGCGGCACGCGACGACGAAGGCCTCGGCCAGACCGATGTCGGCGGCATCTTCGCGTATGTCATGCTCCAGGCGTTCGAGCTGACCGACGACAAGCGCTATCTCGACGAGGCCCGCGCCGGGATCGACGCCACGCGCGGCATGCGCTTCGAGCTCAACTATCAGGCCAATCTCACTGCCTGGGGCGCCGCCGCGTGCCTCAGGCTATGGCGGATCACCAATGAGCGGACCTATCTCGACCAGGCCTATGTCTTCCTGGCGAGCTTCTTCCACAATAATGCGATCTGGGAATCCGAGATCGGTTACGCCAAGCATTACAAGAACTTCCTCGGCGTCACCGCGCTGCACGACGCGCCGTACATGGCGATGTACGAATGCTTCGACAGCTTCGCCGCGTTCGAACGCTTCCTCAAGGATAGCGGCCCCGACGTGATCCCCGCGGTGCGGCTGCTGCTCAGCGAATATTGCCGCTACGCGCTCGACCGGGCCTGGTATTATTATCCCGACGCGCTCCCCGAGGAAGCGATCGAGACCGACAATGTCCGCAACTCCTATATCGACCGCAAGCTCTCCTTCCCGGTCGAGGACCTCTATGTCGATGGCCAGAAGGCCGGCCAGGTCGGCCAGGAGATTTATGGCGCCGGCGCGGCGTTCGTCTTCGCCAGCCGCACCTTCCACAGCGTGGGCGGCGCGCCATTCCGCATTTTCTGCGATCATTTCCTGCTCGCTAGCGACCGTCCGAGCGACAAGTCGCTGAGCTTCCAGCTCGGCGGCGGCGAGGGTTGCAAGGCGCGCTTGTGCCTGGTCCGCACCGGACGCGCCAAGCTGCCCGACTTCACCGTGACGACGATGGACGGCGACCGCGTCCGCGGCCGCGTGATCGACGACCGCATGGAATTCCACGTCCCCGCAAATGGACGAATCACCGTGGCCTGGTGAGGAACCTAAGCCCCTTCCGATCCTTGTTGTGCCGAAGCTAGGAGCCTGAAAAAATGTCCGATCTCGCCGAACCGCCCGTGAAGGGCGAAGCCGACGCGCATACCGAGCAGCCAAGCCTCGCCGGGCGCAAGGCGATCATCACCGGCGGCACCACCGGGATCGGCCGCGCCATCGCGATCCTGCTCGCCGCCGAGGGCGTCAAGGTCTATATCTGCGGCCGCGACCCCAATTATCTCCAGGACGCGCTGTCCCGCATCCGCGAAGTAGGCGAAGGCGACGGGCTGAGCATCGACCTCACCGACCACGAATCGGTCAAGCGCTTCGTCAGCGAAGGCGCCGGCTATCTCGGCGGGATCGACATCGCCGTGCTCAACGCCGCGATCCCGGCAGATTCGCTTTCCGAAACCGAGGCGAACGACATCCCCTATATTGTCGAGACCAACCTCACCGCCTATATGACTGCGGGCAAGGCCGCGCTCGAGCATCTCAAGCCGGGCAGCGACATCCTGATCATCGGCTCGATGTCGGCGCAATCGCGCGGCGGCGAATCGACCGTCTATGCCGCCACCAAGACCGGGGTGCAGGCCTTTGCCGAGGCCCTGCGCAAGGAGCTCGCCGAAAAGGACATCAAGGTCGGCAATATCGAGCCCGGCCTCACCGGCTCGGACATGCAATATCCGGACATCCCGAATGAGAAGCAGCGGGAAATGATCCACCAGCACGAGATGCTGCGCGCCGAGGACATCGCCGCCGCCGCGCACTTCATGCTCAGCCAGCCGCGACGCAGCGCGGTCACGCTGATGCAAGTCGAGCCGCGCCTGCAGACGCGATGAGCTTCGCAACCGACCGGCTGGTCTTCGGCCCCGACGATGTCGACCTGTCGCGCTCGCCGCTTGCCGGCCAGCTCGGCGCCGAGACCTATGTGCTGGGGGCGTTCAACCCCGCCCTCACGCGCCTCCCCAACGGCAACCTCGCGATCTTCGTGCGCATCGCCGAGGCATTGCGCACGCCGGTGTTCGACGGGCATGTCCATGCCATACGGTGGGACGACGGACGCTATGTCCTCGACGCCTGGCCGCTCGACCAGGTCGACACCGCAGATCCGCGCAAATTCCTGATCCGCGGCGGCCGCTGGAAGGTGATGGCGCTGACCTCGCTGTCCTGGATTCTTCCCGTCGAGCTCACCCCCGACGGGCTCGAGGTAGTGACGGTCCATTACGACAAGGCGGTCGCCCCGCATGCCAGCTTCCAATGCTATGGCGTCGAGGATCCGCGCGTATCGAAGGTCGGCGACCGCTGGCTGATGACGACCTGCTCGGTCAGCCCCGAGCGCCACAGCACCACACTCTACAGCTCCACCAACGGGCTCGACTGGACCTTCGAGGACATCGTCCTCGATCATCAGAACAAGGACATGCTGATCTTCGAAGGGCTGATCGGGGGCAGATATTGGGCGCAGACCCGACCCTTGGGCGACCTCTATTTCACCTATCCGCCGGGCAGCGAATGGCGCGGCGGCCCATCGATCAACTTGGCCACATCGCCCGACGCGCTCCACTGGAAGCCGCACCGCGATCCCGGCCTGCGCCCACACGCCGCGACCCTGCACACCGCGCGGATGGGCGGCGGCACCCCGCCGATCCTCACCGACCAGGGCTGGCTGACCCTGTGGCACGGCGTCGAGCCCAAGGAGATCGTCGGCATCTACCGCACTTATTGGTCGATCCTCGACAAGGACGATCCGTCGAAGGTGATCCGCACCGAGCACGCGCCCCTGCTCGAGCCCGATGCCGAGCTCACCCGCCCGCTCGAGGACAAGATGTACGTCCGCGACGTAGCGTTCAGCACCGGCATCGCCGATGCCGGCGACCATTATGTCGTCGCCTCGGGCGAGGCCGACCTGGCCTGCCGGATCACCCACATCCCCAAGGCGCATTTCGCGGCCTGACCGCAAGGAAAAGAACATGACCCGGACGGCATTGGTAGTAGGCGCAAGCGGGATCGTCGGCAGCGCGACGGCGGCGCTGCTGATCGAGCAAGGCTGGACGGTGCACGGGCTCGCCCGCCGCCCGGCCGTCCAGGACGGCGTGCAGCCGGTCGCGGCCGATCTCCAGGACGCCGGCGCCACCGCGGCGGCGCTGCGCGACGTGGCGCCCGACGCGGTGTTCATCACCACCTGGCTGCGTCAGGACAGCGAGGCGGAGAATATCCGGGTCAATTCGGCGATGGTCCGCAACCTGCTCGACGGGCTGCCCAAGCCGACCGGGCCGCGCCACGTCGCACTCGTCACCGGCCTCAAACATTACCTGGGACCGTTCGAGGCCTATGGAAAGGGCACGTTGCCGCAGACGCCCTTCCGCGAGGAGCAGGGGCGCCTCGACGTCGAGAATTTCTATTATGCGCAGGAGGACGAAGTCTTCGCCGCGGCCGCGCGCGACGGCTTCACCTGGAGCGTGCATCGCCCGCACACCGTGATCGGCAAGGCGGTCGGCAATGCGATGAACATGGGCACCACGCTCGCCGTCTACGCCACCCTCTGCCGCGAGACCGGGCGGCGCTTCACCTTTCCCGGCTCGGCCGCGCAGTGGAACGGGCTGACCGACATGACCGACGCGCGTCAGCTCGCCCGCCACATGCTCTGGGCCGCGACCACCCCCGCCGCCGCCGACCAGGCGTTCAACGTCGTCAATGGCGACGTCTTCCGCTGGAGCTGGATGTGGCAGCGCATCGCCGAATGGTTCGGGGTCGAAGCGGCGCCGTTCGACGGCGTGGTTCGCCCGCTCGAGGAGCAGATGGTCAGCGACGCCGAGCTCTGGCGCCGCATCGCCGAGCGCGAAGGCTTGGTCGAGCCCGATCTCTCTCGCCTGGCCTCGGCGTGGCACACCGACGCCGATCTCGGCCGCCCGATCGAAGTCGTCACCGACATGTCCAAGAGCCGCCGCCTCGGCTTCAAGGAATATCAGCCGACCGACGACGCCTTTTTCGACCTGTTTGCAGAGCTCCGCGCCGACCGCCTGATCCCCTGAAGTGCCCCGGCGGCGGACCGCACAGCGGACGCGAATTCGCGCGCGGCATGTTGACCCGAGCGCCCGTCCTATGGCACTCGCCGGGCATATCGCTGCGGGGCCGGTCGCAAACCGACCGTTCGCTGCGATAAAGTGACGGTTTCACCGTGACTTGCGGGTGTAGCTCAATGGTAGAGCAGAAGCTTCCCAAGCTTACGACGAGGGTTCGATTCCCTTCACCCGCTCCATCCCTTTCCGAAACGGAGCTCGCCGCATGCGCCACCTCGCGATCCTTCTCGCTGGGGCGCTCGCCGCCATGCCCGCACAGGCGCAGACCGGATCGCCGGCCGAGACTCAGGCGCTCGAGCTGCTCAAGCGCGCCGTCGCGTTCCGCAGCGTCGCCGGCCCGGGCAACCAGACCTTCGATTTCGCGACCTATCTCAAGGCGCAGCTCGTCGCCGGCGGGTTCGCAGACACCGACGTTCGCATCGAGAAGCTGGGCGACACCGCCTATCTCGTCGCGCGTTATCGCGGCACCGGCAAGGCGGGCGCCAAGCCGATCCTGATCTCGGGCCATATGGACGTGGTCGAGGCCAAGCCCGCCGATTGGGAGCGCGATCCGTTCACCCCCGTGGTCGAGAACGGCTATCTGTTCGGGCGCGGATCGAGCGACAACAAGTTCGACGTCTCGACCTTCGTCGCCGCGCTGATCGACCTCAAGCGTGCCGGCTTCAGGCCCGGCCGCGACGTGGTGCTGCTCCTCTCGGGCGACGAGGAGACCAATATGAAGACCACCGCCGCGCTCGCCGAGCAGTTCCACGACGCCGACTTGCTGCTCAACATCGACGGCGGCGGCGGCGACATGGACGAGGCCGGCAAGCCGGTGATGTTCGGCGTCCAGGGCGCCGAGAAGACCTATGCCGATTTCGAGCTGAGCGTGACCAATCCCGGCGGCCATTCGAGCGCGCCGCGCAAGGCCAATGCGATCTATCAGCTCGCCGCCGCGCTCGACAAGGTCGCGGCCTACGAGTTCCCCGGCCAGGTCAACGAGATCACCAAGGCGAGCTGGGCGGCGACGGCGGCGCGCACTCCCGATGCCAAGCTCGCCGATGCGATGCGCCGCTTCGCCGCCAATCCCGAGGATGCCGAGGCGCGCGGGGTTCTGCGCGCCGATCCCGGCTATGTCGGCCAGACCGGCACGACCTGCGTCGCGACGATGGCCAGTGCCGGCCACGCGACCAACGCGCTGCCCCAGCGCGCCACCGCCAACATCAATTGCCGGATCTTCCCCGGCACGCCGATCGCCGCGGTGCAGGCCAAGCTTGCCGAAGTGATCGCCGATCCCGCGGTCAAGGTCACCAAGGTCGAGAGCGGCTCGGTCCCCAGCGACGCCTCGCCGCTCCGCCCCGCGTTGATCAAGGTCATCGCCAAGGCGGTCCACGCCCGCTTCCCGGACGTGCCGGTGGTGCCGGTGATGTCGGCCGGCGCGACCGACAGCATGTGGTTCCGGGGCAAGGGCGTGCCGAGCTACGGCGTCAGCCCCTTGTTCATGAAGTCGAGCGACAGCTTCGCGCACGGCCTCAACGAACGCATCCCGGTCGGCGAGATCGGCCCGGCGGTGACCTTCTACAAAGCGGTGATCCGCGACCTGGCGAAGTAGGTTCCAGCCGACGCGCTGAAACTGCTGTTCCCCGCCGCGCGCAGCCCCTCGGCCAGCGCCTCCACCGTCCGGTCCACCAACTCCTGCTCGGTAGCCCGCACGACGAAGTTCGCCCCCGTCCGCCCGTCGCGGAAGAATGGATAGCTGCCGATCGACACGCCGGGATGCGCGCGCTCGGTGGCGCCGAGCATGTCGGCGATCTCGCTCTCGGCGACCCACGCGCCGAGCGTCCGCGACAGCACCGGCAGCCCGCCCTCGAGCGTGCCGGTAAGCGCATCGAGCATCCCTGCGGTGATGTGCGGCACACCGGCAAGGATGAAGACATTGCCCCAGCGGATTCCCGGCGCGCCCGACATCCGGTTGGGAATTAGGTCCGCCCCCTCCGGCACCCGCGCCATCCGCAGCCGCGCATCGGTCAGCCCGCCGCGCGTCTCATAATAATGCTCCAGCACCCCGCGCGCCTCCGGATGCACCACCACCGGCACCCCCAATGCGACCGCGATCGCATCGACGGTGATGTCGTCGTGCGTCGGCCCGATCCCGCCGGTGGTGAACAGATAGTCGTCGCGCGCCCTGAGCGCGTTGACCGCCTCGACGATCGCGCTCTCGACATCGGGCACCACCCGCACCTCGCGCAGCCGGATCCCCTGGACGTTGAGCCAGCTCGCGAGCTGCGCGACATTCTTGTCCTGCGTCCGACCCGAGAGGATCTCGTCGCCGATCACCACCAATGCCGCGGTCCAGATGCGCTCGCTCATTTGCCCGGCCTAGAGCCTCGCAAACCGTGGCGCAAACGCCTATATCGCCGACCATGACCGAATATGTCACCGTCACCGAAGACATGCCGCAGGCGCGCGACGGCGCGATCAAGCTCCACGGGCCCGCAGGCTTTGAAGGCATGCGCAAGGCGGGCCGCCTCGCCGCGGAGATCCTCGACGCGCTCGTCCCCCACGTCGTTCCGGGCGTCACCACCGCCGAACTCGACGACATCGTGCGCAACATGACAATCGCCGCCGGCGGCGTCCCTGCGACGCTCGGCTATCGTGGCTACACGCACAGCTGCTGCATTTCGATAAACCATGTCGTCTGCCACGGCATTCCGAGCGAGAAGACGCTCAAGGACGGCGACATCGTCAATATCGACGTCACCCCGATGCTCGGCGGCTGGCATGGCGACACCAGCCGGATGTATCTGGTCGGCAACGTGCCGATCAAGGCGCGCCGCCTCGTCGACGTGACCTATGAGTGCCTGATGCTGGGTCTGGAGCAGGCCAAGCCGGGCAATCATCTCGGCGACATCAGCCACGCGATCCAGCGCCATGCCGAGAAGCACCGCTACGGCGTCGTCCGCGATTTCTGCGGGCACGGGCTCGGCCAGGTGTTCCACGACGCGCCTGAGGTCGTCCATGTCGGCCGCCCGGGCACCGGCCCCGAGCTGCGCCCGGGGATGTTCTTCACGGTCGAGCCGATGATCAACATCGGCCGCCCCGACGTGAAGCTGCTCGACGACGGCTGGACCGCCGTGACCCGCGACCGCTCGCTCTCGGCGCAGTTCGAGCATTCGATCGGCATTACCGAGACGGGCTGCGAGATCTTCACCACCAGCCCCAAGGGCCTCCACAACCCGCCTTATTGACCCGCGTCAGGCCCAGTCGAACCTTGCGGGATCGAGTTTGGCCATAGGCGCAGCGCACTCGACGACGATCAGTGCCGAAATCGTCGGATCAAGCGCCTCCTTGCCGGCCTCGATTGCCTGCTGCAGCGCAAAGCCGATCGCGGCGGGCCGCCGCTCGACTGGTACTTCGTAGAGATCGAGCGCCTCGATGATATTCGGCCAGAGATGGCGGACATAGTTGACCGGCAGGTCGCCGGGCTGGTGCTGCGGCGGCACCCGCGGCACGCCGAACTCGGCTCCCCCAACGCTGCCCGCGACATGCCGCATCGCATCATGCACCATGTCGAGCGAAACCTGCCCGCCGAGATGTTGCGCCGCGCCCAATGGCAAGGCTGAGCAACGCATGCTCGCTTTCGATTAGCATCCGATTGGGCAGGTCGCCGAACAGATAGGCGTTGCCGTCCGCACCCTGCGCGGTGGCGATCCCCCCGTCCTCGCGCCTCTCGCCCCGCGCAGCGAGCAGCGTCAGGGTGCTGTGTATGCAAGCGAAGCCCCCGGTGGAGGCGAGGATGGCCAGCGCGTCCTCGATGCGCACGCCGCGTTCGTTCTGGATCATCCTGCAGGTGAGGTCGAACAGCACCCGCCCGGCGAGCTGCAAGCGGGCGAACGGCTCCGCCGCGTCCCTTTCGCGCAGGTGTGCCAACACGGCCGCGTGGCCCCGCTTCTCATTTTCCTGCTCAACCGGCGGTGGCGGCGGAGCGGGCGCAGCTGGAACCTTCCGACCGAATAGAGGTATGCGCATCCTATCCCCTCCCCGTTCGGGCATGCATTCCTAGCCGTTACGCCCGAAGTCCCGGTTCGCTCAGCGTGCCCCGTACGCCCGTCCCGACTGGATCAGCCGCTGGCGGCTGGTATTCCCCGGCACCGCGATATGGGTCGCCGGATCATATTCCTTGCCCACCGCCGGACTGCCCTGCGGCACCCAGATGTTGACCACGGTGTTGCTGTAGCTTTGCGGCAGATAGCGGATGTAATAGCCGTCCGGATGCAGGCTCCAGCGGCCCGTCGGCACTTCCTGGCTGCCCGGGCCGATCCCGGCCGCGCCGGCGAGCACCGCGACGCGCTCGAGCTCGGCGAAGCTCGTTCCCGGCGACGTCAGCATCCGGCGCAGATCGGCCTCGGCCTGGAGCACCTGGCGAAGGCCGCTCGGCAGATTGTCGGCCAGCGGCCCCGTGGTCAGCATGTCGAGCGCATTGCGGTTGAGCGAGGCGAGCTGGCGCGGAGTCAGCAGCCGCGCGGCAATCGCCTTGTGCTCGGTCGACAGATCCTCGAACTTGGCGCGCGCGACGATCGCCCAGAGCAAGGTCTGGATGTCATGCTGGTCGATCTCGGGATGGTTCACCGAATTGCGCACGATCGACATCACGGCATCTTCGGCCGAGCCCCTGGTCGGGCCGAACAGATAGCCATCGCCGCCGCCCGGCCCGTGCGTGCCGGCATGCAGGCAATAGCTCTGGTCGTGGAACTCATAATAGCCCTGCTGCAGGACGAAGCCGCCATTTGGGGTACGCTGCAGCTGCATCAGCGAGCGCTTGGCCTCGCGCGGGGTGAAGCCGTCCTGGTCGGGCGCCCCCCATCTGGCATCCTTGAGGCTCGTGCTGATCGGCGCTTTTTGCAGGCTGGGAAGTCCGATCCCGGCCTTCTTGGCCAGTCCGCCAAGCCCACCCAGGCCGCCGAACTGCGCCTGCGCCGGCGCAGCCCCTGCCGACAAAGCGGCGCACGCCGCAGCCAGCGCCAATAGCTTCCTGATCTTCATAGCGGTGTCCCCCTCGCTGCCCGGATACGCGATCGCGTGGCGCGGGACTAATACAGATCCTTTCGGATGGCGAGCGTCGGCGCATGCGAGGGAATACGCTTCACCGCACCGACATCACGATCCGGCGAATGCGACCGGCACCAATCTCAGCCGGCGCGCGGCGCGTGCCAGTCGCGAAGCGCCGCCTCCGCCTCGATGGCGGTCAGGTCGCCGAGCGGGCTGCGGATCACGAATTGCTCCCGCCGCCCCGGCTCCATCGCCCGCAGGCCATAAGCGAGGATCACCAGCGGCGCCCGCGTCACGCGATTGTGTCCGGCCGCGGCTGGGCCCAGATGGTGCAACTCCGCAGGCATGTTCATAGGCACGTTCAGCATATGAATCTCGTTTTCAGATCACATGCGGAAACGTGCAATCCTAACCTATGTTCCCGCGTCGTAACGATGTCAGCGGCGCAGCGGCCGCTGCCGCGCAATCGGGCAGCCTGACGGCCACTGCCCGTTTGACAGGCACTTGTTATGCGCGGCGCAGCGTGCGACCCGAGGCATATCCTCGACTCCGCCTCTGGCACGGATGTTGCCAGACGCGCGCTACGGGGAGCTCTGCCTCACTCCTTTGGGGGAACACGTGAAAAAGATCGAAGCGATCATCAAGCCGTTCAAGCTCGATGAAGTGAAGGAGGCGCTGCACGAAGTCGGCGTCAGCGGGATCACCGTCACCGAGGCCAAGGGCTTCGGCCGCCAGAAGGGGCATACCGAGCTCTATCGCGGCGCCGAATATGTCGTCGATTTCCTCCCCAAGGTGAAGCTCGAGGTCGTCGTCGAGGACGCCCTTGCCGAGCGCGTGGTCGAGGCGATTGCCGCCGCCGCCCAGACGGGCCGGATCGGCGACGGCAAGATTTTCGTCATCCCGGTCGAAACCGCGCTGCGCATCCGCACCGGCGAACGCAACGAAAACGCGATTTGACGCAGCGCAGCACTGTAATATTGCGGCGTTGGCAAAAGTAATTTTATTGCCCGATTCGTCGGGCACACGAAAGAGAGCGAAAGGGTTTAGCGATGGCGAATTCGGCCAATGACGTGCTGAAGATGGTGAAGGAGCACGAGATCGAGTGGATTGACCTTCGCTTCACCGATCCCAAGGGCAAGTGGCAGCACCTCACCATGGTCGCCAAGGTGATCGGCGAGGACGAGCTGACCGACGGCCTGATGTTCGACGGCTCCTCGATCGAAGGCTGGAAGGCGATCAACGAGTCCGACATGATCCTCAAGCCCGATCTCGACGCGGTCTGGGTCGATCCGTTCTCGGCCACCCCGATGCTGATCCTCGTCTGCGACGTCGTCGAGCCCTCGACCGGAGAACTCTACGCGCGCGATCCGCGCAGCACCGCCAAGCGCTCGGAAGCCTATCTCAAGACGCTCGGCATCGGCGACACCGTCTATGTCGGCCCCGAGGCCGAATTCTTCATGTTCGACGACGTCCGCTTCGAGAACAGCTATTCGACCAGCTATTACGCAATCGACGATGTCGAGCTGCCCGGCAACTCGGGCAAGGAATATGAAGGCGGCAATCTCGGCCACCGTCCGCGCGCCAAGGGCGGCTACTTCCCCGTCGCCCCTGTCGACAGCGCCGTCGACATCCGCGGCGAGATGGTCGCGACGATGCTCGAAATGGGCCTGCCCTGCGACAAGCACCACCACGAAGTCGCCGCCGCGCAGCACGAGCTCGGCCTGACCTTCGGCACGCTGGTCGAGACCGCCGACCGCATGCAGATCTACAAGTACGTCGTGCACCAGGTCGCGCATGCCTATGGCAAGACCGCGACCTTCATGCCCAAGCCGATCAAGGAAGATAACGGCTCAGGCATGCACACCCACATTTCGATCTGGGATAAGGGCAACCCGCTGTTCGCCGGCAACGGCTATGCGGGCCTCAGCGACATGTGCCTCTATTTCATCGGCGGCGTGATCAAGCACGCCAAGGCATTGAACGCCTTCACCAACCCGTCGACCAACAGCTACAAGCGGCTGGTCCCGGGTTACGAAGCGCCGGTGCTGCTCGCTTACTCGTCGCGCAACCGCTCGGCCTCGTGCCGCATCCCGTACGGCGCGGGCAGCAAGGCCAAGCGCGTCGAATTCCGCTTCCCGGACGCGCTCGCCAATCCGTACCTCGCTTATGCCGCGCTGCTGATGGCGGGCCTGGACGGCATCCAGAACAAGATCCACCCGGGCGACCCGATGGACAAGAACCTGTACGACCTGCCCCCGGCCGAGCTCGAGCAGGTCCCGACCGTCTGCGCATCGCTCCGCGAAGCGCTCGACAGCCTCGAAGCCGACCAGGACTTCCTCCTGAAGGGCGACGTCTTCAGCCGCGACCAGATCGCCGCTTATGTCGAGATCAAGCGCGCCGAAGTCGCCCGCTGGGAGATGACGCCGAGCCCGGTCGAATACGACATGTATTATTCGGCCTGATCCTCGGATCCGTTCGGACAGCAGGACGCCCGGGCCGAGAGGTCCGGGCGTTTTGCGTTGCGCGTTGTAGCTTGCAACCGCATCGCCCGCCCGCCATCTAGACGCCATACCGAAAATTCGAATCGGAGAGGCGGATGCGCAGCAACCTGAAGCACTATATCGACGGCGCCTGGGTCGAGAGCGACGGCGGCACGCGCCACGAAGTGATCAATCCGGCGACCGAGACTGCAGTCACCGAGATCACGCTCGGCTCCGCTGCGGACGTCGACAAGGCCGTCGCCGCAGCGAAACGTGCGTTCGAAAGCTACTCCCGGACCAGTGTCGACGACCGTATCGCGCTGATCGAACGCATCGTCGAGGCCTATAAGGCACGCGCCGCCGACATGGCCGAGGCGATCAGCCTCGAAATGGGCGCCCCGCTCAGCCTCGCCAGGACCGCGCAGGTCGGCTCGGGCATCGGCCATTTCAAGGCCGCGATCGAGGCGCTGCGCAGCTTCGCCTTCGAGGAGCAGATCGGCAACAGCCTCGTCGTCCACGAACCCATCGGCGTCGTCGCGATGATCACCCCGTGGAACTGGCCGCTCAACCAGATCGTCTCGAAGGTCGCCCCCGCACTCGCCGCCGGTTGCACCATGGTGCTCAAGCCCTCCGAGGAAGCCCCGGGCTGCGCCGCGATCTTCGCCGAAGTGCTCGAAGCCGCCGGCGTCCCCGCGGGCGTGTTCAACCTCGTCAACGGCGACGGCCCCGGTGTCGGCACTGCGCTGTCCCGCCACCCCGGCGTCGACATGGTCAGCTTCACTGGCTCGACCCGCGCGGGCATCCTCGTCGCCAAGAACGCCGCCGACACGGTCAAGCGCGTCCACCAGGAATTGGGCGGCAAGTCGCCCTCGGTGGTGCTCGAGAGCGCCGATTTGGCCAAGGCCGTGCCCGGCACCCTGTTCAGCGTGCTGATGAACTCGGGCCAGAGCTGCATCGCCCCCGCCCGGTTGCTCGTGCCCAGGCATCTGCAGGACCAGGTCGCGACGCTCGCCGCCGAGATGATGAATGCCACCCAGACTGGCGACCCGTCCGAGGAAGGGCGCCATCTCGGCCCGGTCGTCAACAAAACGCAATGGGACAAGATCCAGGGCCTCATCGCCAAGGGGCTCGAAGAAGGCGCCAAGCTCGAGGCCGGCGGTCCCGGCCGGCCCGACGGAATCGAGACCGGCTATTTCGTCAAGCCGACGCTCTTCTCGAACGTGCGCAACGACATGACGATCGCGCGCGAGGAGATTTTCGGCCCGGTCGTTACGATCATTCCCTATGACGACGAGGAGGACGCGATCCGCATCGCCAACGACACCGATTACGGCCTCTCGGCGGTGCTGTTCGGCGATGCGGAGAGCGTCAAGCGCGTCGCGCCGCGGCTCCGCGCCGGCATGGTCTATGTCAATGGCGGCCAGCCCGACCCGAACCTGCCCTTTGGCGGCTACAAGCAATCGGGCAACGGCCGCGAGCACGGCAAGTTCGGGCTGGCGGAGTTCCTCGAGGTCAAGGCCGTGGTCGGAGTATTCGCCTGACGCGCCGTGCACGCGCTATCCTTCGCCCCGCGGCCTCGCTAATATCGCGTATCCGGTCCCGCCAACGGAGCCATCGATGCCGAAGTCTGCCCTCGCCCGCCTCTGCCTGGCTGTCTTCTCGCTGACGATCGCGGGCCCCGGGCTCGCGCAGGACCAGTCCGAACCGCAGGTTGTCATTACCGCCAACCGCACCGTCGAGCAGGAAATCACCGATTTCGTCGCCGCGCTCACCCCGACCTCGAGCCCGGGCGAACTCAGCCGCTTCGAGAGCGAGATTTGCCCCGGCGCGGCCGGCTTCGAACCCCGCCAGCGCGACGCGCTTGTGCAGCGCATGCGCCGCGTCGCGCGCGCCGCGGGCCTTCGCGTCGGCGGCGACCATTGCCTGCCCAACACCCTGCTGCTCGCGACCCGCGACAAGCGCGTGCTGATCGAGACGCTCGCGCGCCGCCATCCCGCTTTCCTGGCCGGAGTGCCCAAGAGCGAAGTGCGCCGGCTCGCCCAATCGCCCGGCCCGGCCGCAGCGTGGCAGATCGCCGGGAGGCCGCGCAATGCTGACGGAGTCGAGCTGGCGAGCGAGGATTTCGGCGGCGGTAAGGGCGTGTATTTCAATCGTACCACGCGACAGGCGTCGCGGATCACCAGGTCTGCACGCACGTCGACGTTCGCAGCGGTGGTCGTGATCGAGACCGGCGCGCTGGACGGGCTCAGCGTTACGCAGGTCGCCGACTATGCCACAATGCGCACTTTGCTTCGCGGCGACCCGAACAAACTCGCCGGTTCGACGACGCCAAGCATCCTCCGAGCGATCGAGGCGCCGATGGGCAGCGAAGTGCCTCTGTCGCTTACCGAATGGGACATGGGGATGCTGCACGCTTATTATAGCACCCGGCCCGAACTTCGCGCCAATGCGCAACGTGCCGAGATGCGACGCGAACTCGGTAAGACTCTTGCCGAGCCCGCTGCGGGCAACTGACGCGCGCGGCAATCGCGGCGTGTTAGAATATCCCCGAAATCGCCCCGTCGGCCACGCGGTCCCTCACCCACCGGCTCCCCGTGCTCCGGAACCCGACGACTCCCTCCAGCGAAAACGCCGGCCCCTTCGGCACCCGCACCCCGACGAAATCCGCGTCTGCCACATCCTCCAGCCGGAACGCGGGCCGCGGATCGGGCGCGGCCACCGCTACTTCGACGTCGCGCATTGACACGCGCCGCGCATGACGGATGAAGAACCCCGTCGCGGGCAGGTCGCCGAACATCGTCGCCTCGGGATAGCCGAGCTCGGCCTCCGGCGGCTGCAGTCGCGCCATCGCCGCCGGCGCCCCACCGACATGCTGGAGGTAGAGGTTCGACAGCCGGATATCCTCGATCGGCTGCTCGGCGAGCCCGGCAATCACCGAGGGCAGCAGGTTCGCCCCCGAGCTCACGACGTTCTCGATCGATATCCGCCGCATCGTCCCGATCGGCCGCCCCGCCGGCCCGCGCATGCGCTTGCCGAGCCGCAGGAAGATTGGCGCGTTGACGATCCCGCGCATCGTCAGGTTCGAGACCGTCACGTCCTCGACCATCCCGCCATCGACGGTCTGGAACGCCAGCCCGCGGCTGTCCTCGAAGATGCAGTTGGTGATGGTGATGTTGCGGAAGCCGCCATTGGTCTCGGTGCCAAACTTGATCCGGCCATGAATGTCCTTGGCGAATTCGGGCGGCATCTTGCGCCACGTGCCGTCGAGCACCGATCCGACCTGGTAGTTGCCGGTGACCAGGCAGTTCGAGATCGTGACGTTCTCGGTCACGCGCGGTTCGCCCAGCGCATAGCTGCTCTTCGGGCAGATCGCGTCGTCCCACGGCGAATTGACCGTGCAGTTCGACACGCGGACATTCTTGCAGCAGTCGATATCGAAGCCGTCGCGATTGGTGTCGACCAGCAGATTGTCGATCGTGAGGTTGTCGACGCCGGTGGCGAGCAGCGCGAACCAGCCGCCCTCCAATATCTTGAAATCACTCAGCGTCACGTTGCGGCAATTCTTGAGCCCGATCGCCTTGTTGCCGGTGCCCGGGCCATTGGGGTCCTTGAGCCAGGCGTCCTTGCCATCGCCGCGCCCGAGCCCCTTGCCCCAGATCAACCCCTGCCCGGTGATCGCGATATCATGGAGCCCCTCGCCCCAGATCAGGCTGTTGCGCCAATGGCTGTGCCCGAAATCCTGGAAGCCCGCGATCGCCGGGTCGATCGGCTCGGCCAAGTCGTAACCGCCGCGCCCGTCCTGCGGCGCCGGCGCGGCGAGCAACGTCGCGCCATTGTCGAGATGGAGCGTGATGCGGCTCTTCAGCCGGACCGTGTAGCTGGCATAGGTGCCCGCCGGGAACCACACCGTCCCGCCACCGCGCGCTGCGGCGTGATCGATCGCCTTGTTGATCGCCGGGCTGTCGATCGCGACGCCGTCACCCTTGGCGCCGAAGTCGCGCACGTCGATCCAGCCGCGCCCGCGCGCCGCCTCGCGCAGCGCGGCGGCCGCCGGGCGCCCGCCCAGCAATGCCGCCGCACCGATCGTGCCGCCGAGAAGCAGGTTGCGCCGGTCGAGGATCATGCCGCCCTTCTAGAACTTGAACGTCGCGCCGAGGAAGAACTCGCTCCCGAGCACGTCATAGGTCGCCGCCCAGGTATTCGAGTTCGGGCCCTGCGTCGTTACCGGCGGCAGCTTGCCGGTGACGTTGTTCACGCCCCCGAACACCTCGACCTTGTCGTTGACGTCCAAGTCGAACGACACGTCGAAATAGTTCTGCGCCGACAGTGTCGGATAGGCGATGCTCGATAGCGAAGGCGCCGAAGCCGAGCCCGAGCGCGTCGGCAGGATGTAGCGGTCGGTGGTGACCTTGCCGATATAGCGGTGGCGCAGGCTGAGGCTGAAATCGTCGCCCATGTTCCACGTAACCCGGCTGATTGCGCGCCAGTTCGGCAGCGGCTGGCCGCAGGTCGGCCCGAACGATCCCGCGCAATAATTCTTGATGTCGGGGAAGGCCTCGACCGGGGTCGAAGTGAATTCGTGGAGATAGGTGACGTTGGTGCTCAGGTCGAACGAGCTGGTACCGCCGAACGGATTGAAGCCCAGCCCGAAATGATAGCGCGCGGCGATGTCGATCCCCGAGGTCTTGAGCGCACCGGTATTGGCGTTGCGGATTTGCGCGA
Source organism: Sphingomonas sp. FW306-1B-B10E (assembly GCF_058782005.1). Classification (NCBI taxonomy): domain Bacteria; kingdom Pseudomonadati; phylum Pseudomonadota; class Alphaproteobacteria; order Sphingomonadales; family Sphingomonadaceae; genus Sphingomonas; species Sphingomonas sp. FW306-1B-B10E. The sequence continues at coordinate 18,681 of NZ_JBYSXG010000030.1, read as the reverse complement.
CATAGGGGTCGTTGATCTCGCCGGTGGTCGGGCTGCGCCGGATCGCCTGGCAGAACTCGCTATTGGCGTCCTGGAGGATGTTATAGCACAGGTTGAGCGTGTTCTGGAGACCGCCGCCCAGCGACGCGATCGCGCCGTTGAGCGTGATGTTGAAATAGTCGACGCTGATCGACAGCCGCGGCGCGAAGCGCGGGGTCAGCACCACGCCGACGGTGTAGGTGTCGGACTTCTCCGCGCCGAGGTTCGGGTTGCCGCCGAAATCGGCCGGGAAGATCGTGTTGGGCTGGACGCTCGCGGCGAACACCTGGCCGGCGGGGACGCCGGTGGCGATGCACACTGCGCGCACCGCCTCGGTCTGCTGCGCGACCGGCGCGCGGCTCGAGCACGGATCGGTGGCGACGCCGACCACGCGCGTGGTGCCGCCGAACAATTCGCCGACGTTCGGCGCACGGATCGCGCGCTGATACTGGCCGCGGAAGGCGATGTCGGGGCTGACCTTCCAGTCGACTCCGCCGAGATAGGTCCACACGCCGCCGATCCCGTCGAGATCATAGTCGGAATAGCGGAACGCGCCGTTCGCGACGAGGCTCTGGATCAGCGGCGTATCGTGGATCAGCGGCACGCGGACTTCGCCGAACACTTCCTTGACCGTGACGCTGCCCTTGGTCGGCAGCCCGGGATTGAAGCCCGCGACATCGCCCGAGGCCAGATACGTATCGGGCGAGAAGGTCGCGCTGGTCTTGCGCCATTCCCCGCCGACCGAGAAGCCGAGCGGCCCGGCGGGCAAGGTGAACAGGTCGCCGGTCAGGCTCGCCTGCGCGACCTGCTGGGTCGCCACCGTGCGGTTGGTCGCGCCGATCGAGATCGCGCTGATGCACGCCTGCGAGATGTTCTGCCCGAAGATGTTGCACACCGGCGCGGCGCCGCCGACCGACAGCAGCGACGCCTGGAGCTGGCTGCGCGACAGCGCATTCTGGAGCAGCAGCGTGTTCTCGCTGCGCGAGTGGGTGTAATAGACGTCGAACTTCAAGTTGCTCAGCACATTGTCCGAGACGCTGCCAATGTCGCCGCGAATGCCCCAGGCGCCGCGATAGACGTCGCGCGTCTCGGTGGCCTTGCGCGGGCCGACCTCGACATAGCGCCGCCCCGCCGTGACGAGCGCGAGGCCGTCGCCGCGAACGGTGGTGCGCGTCGCGGTGCCGCTGGTCACCGTGGTGGTGCCGGTCTCGGCGAGGTCCAGCTGGCGGAACACCTCCTGCAGCTGCGGGCTCAGATAGGGATTGTTGACGTTGAACAAGGTCGGCGAGCCGACATTGGTCGGCGCCAGCCGCGCCGCGACCTTATTGCGCGAGTAATGCAGCTCCATATACGCCGTGATCTTGTCGGTCAGGTCGTAATGCGCGAAGCTGTTGACCATCCAGCGCTCCTGCGGCTGGATCAGGTAATTGTCGGGGCCGAGGTTGAAATCGTCCTGCGGGGTGATCGCCGGGCGCGCTGCCGTTCCGCCGCTGTTGAAGGTGAAGCCGCGCGAGCCGAGCCCGCTCAGCCCCGCCGCGGCATAGGCCGCGTTGAGCGCTGCGTTCGAGCCGCCCGCCGCCGGGATGCCGGAGAAGCGGCCATTGGGAATGTCGCCCGATCCGCCCGCGAGGAAGCCGAGCTCGCCGCCCGCCGAAGTGCAGGTCTGCCCCGCCGGCACCGCGAAAGGCGAACCCGAAGTGTTGCGCCCGCCCGATCCCGGAACGATGCAGCCGTCGGACAACGATTCGAACGCGAAGTCGCCGCGCTCGCCGCGGGTGATGCTGTTGCGCATCAGATAATTGCCCGAGACGACGATGTTGCCGCGTCCGTCGGCGAAGTTGGTCCCCGCGGTCAGGTCGACATTGTAGACCGGCGTCCCGGTCGGATAGTCGACGTTGAGCTGCATCCGCGTCTCGATGCCCTGGAAGTCGTCGCGCGTGATGAAATTGACCACGCCGGTGATCGCGTCCGATCCGTACACCGCCGAGGAGCCGCCGGTGACGATCTCGGTCCGCGCGATCAGGGTCGAGGGGATGGTGTTGAGGTCGACGACCTGCTCCGGGCCGTAGATCGCATAACGCCGGCCGTTGACCAGCACGAGGTTGCGCGTCGCGCCGAAGCCGCGAAGGTTCACGTCGGCAAAGCCGCCCGGCACGGTGTTCGAGGTCGCGCTGCCGAGCTGCGAGCCGACCGCCTGGGGCAATTGGGCGAGCGTCTTCTCGACGTTGAGATTGCCCGAGAGCTTGATGTCCTCGGCACCGACGACGTTGACGGGGGTCGAGGCATCGAAGCCGGTCCGCGCGATGCGCGATCCGGTGACGACGATCTCGCTCTCCTGCGCCTCTGCGGGCGCATCCGCCTCGGTCTGCGCTGCCGTCGCTTCGGTTTGGGCAAAAGCCGGCATGGCCTGCAAAAGCCCGGCCGCGGCAAGTGCAGCCCCGCACAGCAGGCGCGAACGCATATCCAGAATTTTCATGTCGATATTCCCCTCCATCACCACGCGCCGGCGTCTCGAGGAGCAAAAACGGGTCCAACCCGCTTCCGCCCGGCGCACTCCATATTTATGGTAGCGCTAACATTACTCGACGCAGTGGTATCACATACTGGTATGCGATCCTACTAATCGACATCGATATGTCAACGCGCAATGCGACCTCGATTGCGCGCGTTCGAAAAGTGCGAGGGAATGCCGCGGCTTAGCGCGCGGAAACGATTACAAAGCTGATGTTATCGCTACCGTCATTCTCGAGCGCAGTGCCGAGAATCTGGTCCGCTGTGCGCGGGTCGATCGAATCGTATGCGGTGGGAATCTCGCCCGGCAGCGACCGGCTCAGACCATCCGAGCACAACAGCAGCACGCTTCCGGGCGCGACCGAGAACGATCGGGTCTCCACCTCGACCGCCGCTTCGACTCCCAGCGCCCGCGTGATCACATGCCCCTGCGGATGCCGCGCCGCCTGCGCCCGGTCGATCAGCCCCTGGTCGAGCAATTGCTGGACGAGGCTATGGTCGCGGGTGAGCGGTTCCCAGCCGCCGCTCTGTGCACGGTAAGCACGGCTATCGCCCGCCCAGAAGATCTGCGCCGCGCCGTCGGCGATGTGCAGCACGACGATCGTCGAGCCGATGACGCCGCCTGCCCCCTCGCCGCGCGCGAGGATCTCCGCATTGGCCTGTTCGAGCGCTGCGCGGATCGTGGCGCCCGTGATCGGCGCCGGCGCGTCGGCCAGGCCGCGCAGCGCCGCGATCGCGAGATCGGCGGCGATGTCGCCGCCGCGATGCCCGCCCATCCCGTCGGCCACCGCCCATAGCGCGCGGTCGGGGCGATCGAGCACGCGGTCCTCATTGACCTTGCGCACGCGCCCGACATGGCTGCGCGAGACCGAGCGGAACGCCGCAAGCGGCTCCTCGGCGGGTTCGGATCGCGCCAGGATCGGCCTCACTTGCCCTGCTCGGCAGCGGCATAGGCCTGGACGAAGGCGCGGTCGAGCGTCCCCTCGGCGCCGTCGAGTTGCTGTGCCAGATCGGCGTGCCGCGCCTCGATCTCCTGGCTCTGCAGTGCGTGCTTGCTCTTGAGCAGCGAGCCGTTTTTCGCGACCGCCGCGTCGATCGCCTGCGGGTCGAAGGTCGCGACCGCCTGGCGGAGCGACGCCTGCAATCCCGCAAAGGTCGCGATCAAATGGCGCTTGACGTCCTGGAGCGAGCTGCTGATCGCCGTCGGCCCCGACAGGAACCCGCCAACCCCGGAGAGAAGCAGGTCGATCGCGAGACGCTGCGTCGGCGCCCATTTGAACGGATTGTTGCCCGATCCGCCGATCGTCGTCCGGGTGAGGTTGTAGCGCCCGCGCGCACGGTCGCGCTCGACCATCAGATCGGCGATGCCGAGCACCATCTGGCGATAGACCGCGCCGGCGCGCTCCATCACTTCGACCGGCTCTTCGCTCGACAGCAAGGACGCATCGAGTCCGGCGCCACGGCAGAACGCCTCGAGCAGCGATTCGCCGTTCGATGCCGCGATCGGTTGCGCATCGACCCAGTCGGTCGGGATCGCGACCGACGCGCCGAGCGGCGGCGTCAGCACCATCGTGCGCGAGGTGTCGGTGCTCTCGTCGTCGAGCGGCGCATGCGTCGCCGCGATGCGGAAGCGCCCCATGCGCAATGTGAACGGCACGCCGACCGCGACGTCGACCAGGTCGGGAAGCCGGTCGCCGGTCGCATCGTCGAACACGCCGTTGGTGCCGATCGGGCGGACGATCAGCCCGTCGGTCGACGCCGCGACCTCGCAATGCTCGCGCGAAAGCGCGCGGTCGGGATCGGCGATCGGCCAGTCGCATTTGGTGTCGCGGCCGATGCTGATCATGCCGTCGCGCAGCAGCCGCGCATCGATCGGCTGGACCGCGTCATCAACGTCGAAGAGCTGGAGCATGTACATGGTCAGGCGGCGCGCTTCGGCGCGATCTGGATGCACGTCGCATCGAGCGCGGGTTCCTCGACCGCGGTGCCGTGCAGGCGCGGCTCGATTTCGGCGGCGAGCCGGTTGAAACCGTCGAACAGCGCGCCGATCTCGTCGCGGCGGCGATGCGAGATGCGCAGGGCGAAGTCCTGCTCGCGCGCCGCGTCGAAGCTCTGCTGAAGCCGGCGCAGCGGACGCACGACCATTGCGCCGGTCAGATAGCCGATTGCCAGCACCACGAGCATCACGATCGACGCCAGTGCGATCATCAGCGTGCGTGCATTGGCCATCGCCGCGTCTAGCGCGGTGCGCGGCAGCAGTAGGTCGACCTTGCCGAAATCCGCACCGGCATAGCGGATCGGCCGTACGAAGCGCAGCGCCCCACCCTTGGCGTCGGCGGCGTTGGTCACCGCCAGGCCGCCATCATTGAGCCGCTGCTCGCCGGAGGGCGCGACATAATGCTGGCCGACGCGGCGGGCGTCGCTCGCGGCGCGGATCGTGCCGCCCGCGTCGACGACGACGATGCCGCGCACCCCGCCGTCCTGGCTCGCCGCGGCGACGAACGCCTGGAGCGTAGCCCAATCCTGCTGCTCGGGCGGCAGCCCGGCATTGTCGGCGAGCGAGACGGCGGCGTTCTTGGTCACGAAGGTCGCGATCGTCTCGCCCGAGCCGATCGCCATATGCTCGAGCGCGTGCTGCTGGCGCGTCAGGATCGTCGCGATGCTGAGCACGAGCGCGATCAGGGTGATGCTCACCAACGCCAGCGGCAGCTTGACGCGCAGCGACAGCCCGCGCCGAGTCACGCTGTCCTCGGTGGTCAGCGCCGCGCTCTCGCGCTGGAGCGCGCGCAGCAACTGCCCGCCATCGGCGAAGCGCTGGTCGGGCTTCTTGGCGAGCAATTTGTCGATGATCTGCCGCAGTCCCGGCGGGCAATCCGCCGCCGAGCGCTCGATCGGCGCCACCTTCTCCTGTGCGATCTGCAGCGCCAAAGTGGCGAGCCCCGGCGCGTCGAACGCGGTCTTGCCGGTGACCATTTCGTAGAGCACGACGCCGAGCGAGAACAGGTCCGAGCGCGCATCGACCACGAGGCCGAGCGCCTGCTCCGGGCTCATATAGCGCGGCGTGCCGATCATCTGCCCGGCCTGGGTGCGCGCGAGATGCCCGTCGGTCTCGCCGATCCGCGCCACGCCGAAATCGAGCAATTTGGCGGTCTTGCCGTCCGAGGAAAGCAGGATGTTCGACGGCTTGACGTCGCGGTGGACGACGCCCTGCGCATGCGCCCAGGACAGCGCGTCGGCGAGCTGCGCGCCCAATGCGAGAACGCGCTCGAACGGCATGCGTCCCTGCGCCTGGAGCACGATGTCGAGCGGGCGCCCGTCGATCAGCTCCATCGCGATATAGGGCACGCCGTCGGCCTCGCCGACATCGTAGATCGTCGCGATATTGGGATGGTTGAGCGCGCCGGCGGCGCGCGCCTCGCGCAGGAAGCGGGCGCCGAGCTCGGGGTCACGGCGGTAATCGGGCTTGAGCGCCTTGATCGCGACGACGCGCCCGATATCGGGATCGTGCGCGCGAAACACGTCGGCCATCGCGCCCTCGCCGATCCGCGCTTCGATCCTGTACCGGCCCAGCCTGTCCATAACGCCTTCCACCCGCTGAGGGGCCGAGCTTAACGGCGGGAACTTAAGGATTTCTTCCTATTGCCGCGCGCGCACCGTCGCCGCGATCCGCTCGGCGCGCTGGAGATCGCGGGAGATCACGGCATTGCCGGGGTCGAGCGCATGCGCGCGCCGCAGCAGGCCGACTGCCTCGTGGACCGCGCCGCGGTTGAGCGCCGCCAGCCCGGCCGATCGCGCACGCTGCGCCGCGGCCGGATTGGCGACGGGCCTAGCCGGTGCGGGCGCGGCAGCCGGCGCCGCCGGCTTGGGCCGCGGCGCGGCGGCAGGCGCGGGGCGCGACGGGCGCTCAGGCGCCGGCTGGGGCAGCGGCTTGGGCCGCGGCGGCGATCCGGGGATTCGCAGGATCTGTCCGGCAACGAGCGCCGAAGGATTGGCGAGATCGTTGTAGCGCGCGAGCTGATAGGCCTTGAGCCGGTTGCCGAGCAGGCGTTCGGCGAGCTGCTCGATCGTCTCGCCGGCGCGCACCGTATAGGGATAGTTGGTCGGCCCGAGCTGCTCCTTGGGATCGCCCTCGATCGAGTCGCGGAGCAATTGCAGCTTGGGGTTCATCGGCTCGCGCTTGATCAGCGGCTTGAGGCTCTTCTCGGCGCCCTTGCGGTCTCCCTGCATCAGCAGCGCCTGCACGCCTTCGATCGCACTTTCGGCAACCGGTGCGACGGCGACCACGGGCTGCGGGGCGGGCGTCTTCGAGCAGGCGGCGAGCGCGGCTAGGCTGACGAAGCCGGCGAGACGGAGGAGCGAGCGGTGGTTCATCGGGCGAGCCTTCGGGTAAGGGTGGCCTGGACCTGCCGTGCGTCGAGCACGAGCCGGTCGCGAAGCGGGGCGGGGTTGCGGACGAAAGACTGGAACTCGGCACCGCCCAGCGGCGGCGAGAAATAATAGCCCTGGAACTCGGAACAGCCGTGGCGGCGCAGCCACAGATATTCTTCCTGCCGCTCGACGCCTTCGGCGAGCACCCGGATGCCGAGCCCGCGGGCGAGCGCGATGATGCTCTGGCAGATCGCCTGGCTGTCGCGGCGCTGCTCGACATCGGTGACGAACTGGCGGTCGATCTTGATCTTGTCGAAGGCGAGCGCGCGCAGCGCCGACAGGCTGGAGAAGCCGGTGCCGAAATCGTCGATCGCGATGTGGATGCCCAGCCCGTGCAGCGCTTCGAACAGCCGTTCGGCGCGCCCGACATCGGCGGCGGCGGCGCTCTCTGTCAGCTCGATCTCGAGCAGTCCGGCGCGCAGCGAATGCCGCTCGAGCGTACGCTTGATCAGCGTCTGGATGTCGGGCCGGTCGAGCTGGTGCGCCGAGACGTTGACCGCGACGGTCAGCGGCCCCTGCCCCAGCCGGTGCCAGGCGCGCGCCTCGCGGCACGCCGCATTGAGCACCCAGAGCCCGACTTCCTCGATCATCCCCCCGCTTTCGAGGATCGGAATGAACAGCACCGGCGAGACCATTCCGCGCTTCGGGCTGTTCCAGCGGAGCAGCGCCTCGGCGCCGATCACCTGCCCGCTCGCCGCATCGACCTGCGGCTGATAGCGCAGCTCGAACTCATTATTGGTCAGCGCGCCGCGCAGATCCTGTTCGAGCGCATAGCGGTCGCGCTCGGCCGCCGCCGAATTGGCGTCGACGCGCTGGACCTGGAGCGGCCCCTCGGGTCCTGCCGCGCATGCCGCGAGCACGCGCGACAGCGTCGCCGGCGCGGCTTCCTGCGGGGCGGACCAGGCCGCGTGGTGGACGCGGACCTCGGGCACCAGTTCGCGCCCGTCCTCGACCATCACGTCGCCCAGCGCATAGCTGATCGCGACAAGCTGGCGCTCGGCTTCCTCGCTCGACACGCCCGCGCCGAGCCATAAGGCGAAGTGCGAGCGATCGACATGCGCGACCATCCGCGCGTCGCCGACCATCCGGGTGATCCGCTCGGCGAAGCGCTTGAGCGCGCGATCGGCGAGCGCGGGATCGAACGCGCACAGCCGGTCGAAATCGTTGAGCGCGATCAGCCCGAGCGTTCCCGCGCCTTCGCTTTCCATCCGCGCCAGCAGCGGCTCGCGAGTGGGCAGGCCGGTGAGCGCATGGCGCTGCTCAATGCGATCCTCGGTGCTGCGGATACGGTCTTCGAGAAGGTCGGTCGCCTGGCGCAGCGTCTCCCATGGGGAGCGTGCCGCCGGCATCTTGGCCAGCGCCGCCAGTCGCGCCGCGATCGCCGAAACGCGACGCCGCAGGACCAGCATCGCCGCCAGCGATGCCGCTGCGAGCAGCGCGACCCCCCAGGCCGGATGTCCCAGCCACACGCACGCCAGCACCGCCGCGCCCGCCAGCAGCAAGCCGCCGGCGCGCACAAATCGGATCGCTTCGCTTCCGTCGGGCAAATTAGCACGCCGCATGAGAGGCTTGGTACGCCCGCGACTCATACGAAGGAGTTAAGGAATGCGCGCCTTCGCCCGGTCGTTGCGGTCTATTTCGCCTTGCGCCCGGCCAGCTCGGCCGCGAACCACAGCAATGCCGCCTGACCATGCAGGTCGCCCGTGGCGCGCGGACGGTTCAGATAATGTTCGACATTGTCCGCCTTGTTGGTGCCGACGCAGACGTCGCTGATCTGCCCGTCCGGCTGGACATAGCCGGCGAGCGCGGCCCAGGCCCGCTTGTACGCTCGCGTATAAGCGGGATCCTTGAGGATGCCGAGCCGCACGCCGCGCGCCATCGCGAAGCCGAACATCGCGGTCCCCGACGTCTCCTTCCAGCTCTCGGGATGGTCGATCAGCTGGCGCCACATGCCGTCGGCGGCCTGGTCGGCGAGCAACGCCGCCATCATCCGGCGATAGCCCGCCTCGATCGGCGCCCGATCGGGATGCGCGGCCGGCAGGTCGGTGAGGATCTCGGCAAAGCCCGCCGCGACCCAGCCATTGCCGCGCCCCCAGAAGAAATGCGCCGCGTCACCGTGGAAGAACAATCCGTTCGGTTGCTGGAGCCGTTCGACATAGCGCCGCGCCATCAGCGCCGCGCGATCGAGATATTTGGTGTCCTTCGACGCGCGATACGCCTGGACCTGCAGCGCGCCGATCATCCAGACATCGTCGATCCAATAGCGCGCCTGCGTGGTGAGCCCGTCCTCGCCGGTCCTGGCCCATTGATTGTCGGCCAGTGCCAGCCCGCGGCGCAGCGCGTCCTTGTCACCCATCTGGCGCGCGATTTCGAGCGGCCAGGTGCCGTAGACGCTGACATCGACATGGTTGGCCGAATTCTCGAACGCGCTCGCCTGCCGCTCGCGCGCGATCACCCGGTCGAGCAACGCCTTGTTCCCGGTAGCCTCGGCGAGCCGCGCGGCGCCATAGCCCGATGCGACGTCGGCATAATGGACGCCCAGCGCGTCCTTGGTGCGCAGCGGCACGATGTCGCGGCGCGCGAGATAGGCGTTCGCCGCCATCCCGCCGATCTTCTCCGCCGACGGCGCGGCGGCGACCGCCTTGACCCGCTCCGGGCCGGCCTGGGCGGCGGTCGCAACCAAAAGAGACAGTCCAATGGCGAGCGCGGCGTTCCGAATCATGACATTCCCTCCCATTTTTCGGAATGCTACTCTCCGTCTGCAGGCAGGCAAGCGACTTAAGCCGGCAACATCCCCGTGCCAAAGGCGCGCCATGCGCTGGATCTCCAAGCTCGCCGCGGCGGCACTTGCTGCCTTGCTCCAGGCCTGCGTCACCCCGCCCGCGGTCGCGCCGCAGCCCGGCGTGGCGGCCGAGGGGCGCACGCCGGTCACGATCCTGATCTCGATCGACGGCTTCCGGGCCGATTATCTCGACCGGGGCGTGACGCCGAACCTGTCGCGGCTGGCCGGTGAGGGCGCTCGCGCCGCGATGCGGCCCAGCTTCCCCAGCAAGACCTATCCCAATCACTGGACCCTGGTCACCGGGCTGCGCCCCGACCGGCACGGCATCGTCGCCAACAAGATGGAGGACCCCGCCCGCCCCGGCGAGACCTTCACCACCAAGACCGACGACCCGTTCTGGTGGAATGCGGCCACGCCGATCTGGCTCGACGCCGAGCGCGTCGGCATCCGCACCGCCACGGAATTCTGGCCCGGCTCGAACGTGGCGATCGGCGGCACGCGGCCCAAGCCTGACGCTTGGGAAGTCGAAGGCGGCGCGCGGCCCTCGGACTGGCAGCAATTCAACGGTGCGATCACCGGCGACCAGCGCGTCAACGGCGTGCTCGATTGGCTGCGCCGCCCGACCGCGATCCGCCCGCGCTTCCTGACGCTCTATTTCGATGCCGTCGACGAGGCCGGGCACGATTTCGGCCCTGCCGATCCGCGCACGCTGGCGGCGGTGGCCGGGGTCGACCGCCAGATCGGCGCGCTGGTCGCGGGTCTCGCCGAACAAGGCCAGCCCGCCAATCTGGTGATCGTCGCCGATCACGGCATGGCCGCGACGAGCAGCGGCCGCGTCGTCGTGCTCGGCGACATCGTCCCGCTCGACGCCATCCGCCTGATCGAGACCGGCGCCTTCGCGACGCTGTCGCCGCTGCCCGGCAAGGAGGCGGCAGTCGAAAGCGCGTTGCTGCGAAAGCATGCGCACCTGCAATGCTGGCGCCGCGGCGCCTTCCCCGCGCGCTTTCATTACGGCACCAATCCGCGCGTCGCCCCGATCTTCTGCCTCGCCGAGACCGGCTGGGAGGTCGTCAAGACCGCGCCCACCGAACCGAAGACAGGTGGCAATCACGGCTATGACCCATCCGCGCCCGAGATGGCGGCGCTGTTCGTCGCGCACGGCCCGGCCTTCCGCCCGGCGCGGCTGCCGTCCTTCGACAATGTCGACGTATATCCCTTGCTGCGCGACCTGGTCGGGCTGCCCGCCCAGGCCGGGGTCGACGGCAGCGACGCGGTCTTCGCCCCGGCGCTCCGCCGCTGAGGCTTGCCAAACTCCAGTTTTCATCCGAAACTGAAGTCATGCTCTATCTGGACGATATCGCGGTCGGCATGAAGCGCAGCTTCGGCAGCTACCAGGTCACCCGCGAGGAAGTGCTGGCCTTCGCGCAGAAATACGATCCCCAGCCCTTCCACCTCACCGACGAGGCCGCCGCCGAGACCCATTTCGGCCGGCTCGCGGCGAGCGGCTGGCACACTTGTGCTATGACCATGGCGATGTTCGTTGAGCATATGAAGGAACACCCTCAGGCCAGCCTCGGCGCGGCCGGGGTCGACGAACTGCGCTGGCTCAAGCCGGTCTATCCGGGCGACGTGCTTCGCTGCGAGACCGAAGTGCTCGAGGTCCGCCCGTCGCAGAGCCGCCCCGAGATGGGCAGCGTGCGCAACCAGATGACCACCTTCAACCAGCAGGACGAACCGGTGCTGCGCTTCACCGCGCTTGCATTGATGCGGCGACGTCCGGCCGAAGAATAGTTAGTTCCACCCCGGCGAAGGCCGGGGCCCAGTTATACTGATTTCGCGTAGGCGGGATACACGCATCAAGTCCGTCGAGGCTGCGGCCCCGCCTTCACCGGATGACGGCAAGCTCAATGCCCGTCGAACGCCACCAGCGCGTCGACCTGGATCCCGTCGCCGCGCAGCGCGTCGGCACCGCCAAGCTCGGGCAAGTCCACCACGAACGCCGCCTGGGTCACCTCGGCGCCCGCCTTGCGAAGCAGCCGCACCGCCGCGCGCGCCGTCCCGCCTGTGGCGATCAGGTCGTCGACCAGCAGCACCCGCGCGCCCGGCGCGCAGGCATCGGCGTGGATCGCGATCCGGTCGGTGCCGTATTCCAGCGCATAATCCTCGGCGATCGTCGCGCCGGGCAGCTTGCCGTCCTTGCGGATCAACAGCATCCCCGCGCCGAGCTGCACCGCCAGCGCCGCGCCGAACAGAAAGCCGCGCGCCTCGATCCCGGCGACGAGGTCGACCGGCCCGTCGACCGCCTCCGCCATCCGCTCGATCGTCAGCTTCAGCCCCTCGGCGTCGAGCAGCAAGGTGGTGATGTCGCGGAACATGATCCCCGGCTTGGGGAAATCGGGGATCGTCCGGATGCGATCGCGGATGCCGGCATTGTCGTTCATGTGCTCATTCCCAAAAGAAATCCCGCCGGGCGGCGCCGCGGCGGGATCTCGATAGTCCAGCGATGTCGTCCGCTTAGTGCTTCACGCCGCGCCACACGGTCAGGTAGGCGCCATAAGCGAGCCCCGTCGCGATCAGCAGGAACAGCACCACCGCGAGGCCGGCCGAATGCCGGCGCTGCATCGTCGGCTCGGCGGTCCAGACGAGGAACGCCGCGACGTCCTTCGCCATCTGGTCCACCGTCGCGCGGGTACCGTCCGAATAGGTGACCTGGTTCTCGCTGGTCAGTGGCGGCGGCATCGCGATGTTGAGGTTCGCGAAATACGGATTGTAATGCGAGCCCTCGGGGGTCTTGGCGCCCGGGAACTTCTTGAGCAGCTCGGCCGGCTGCTTCTCCTCATATCCGGTCAGCAGCGAATAGACATAGGCCGCGCCGCCATGGCGCGCCTTGGTCATCAGGCTGAGGTCCGGCGGCGTGCCGGTGCCTGGATAATAGACCTTGGGGATACGGTCCGAGGGCAAATTATCGCGCTCGCCCCAGGTGCCCGCCTTGGCGTCCTGGACCGGCTGCTTGTTCGCCCAGTCCTTGGCGATCTTCTTCACTTCGGCTTCGTTATAGCCGATCTGCTGGAGGTCGCGGAACGAGACGAGGCTCAGCGAGTGGCAGCTTGCGCAGACCTTCTCATAGACCAGGAAGCCGCGCTGCAGCTGCTGGTTGTCGAACTTGCCGAACGGACCGTCCGAGGCGAGCGACAGCTCCTTCGGATGGTGGTGGAATTCCTCCTCGGCGGTCGCGGCCGGCGGCTCCTTGATCAGGCCGGTGACGGTCCCGATCAGCGCGAGGAACAGCACGAAGACGAAGCCGAGACCGATCAGGAACTTGATCGAGCGCAAGAACAGCGGAAGCATTTTCTCGTTTCCCCTTTACGCGCTCAGCGCCGTTTCGCTCATCCGCGAGCCGCCATGCTCGCCCAGCACTGCCTCGGTGATCGAGTTGGGCAGCGGCTTCGGACGCTCGAGGCGCGAGATGATCGGCACGATGATCAGGAAGTGCGCGAAATAATAGGCCGCGGTGATCTGGCTGGTGATGACCACCGCCGGCGTCGCCGCCGAGCCGCCGCAATAGCCGAGGATCAGCACGTCGAGGACGAGCACCCAGAAGGCGATGCGGTACATCGGGCGGAAGTTCGCCGAGCGCACCGGCGACTTGTCGAGCCAGGGCAGGAAGAACAACAGCAGGATCGAGCCGAACATCGCGACCACGCCCCACAATTTCGCCGGGATGATGAAGTCCGCGGTGAAGGCGCGCAGGATCGCGTAGAACGGCCAGAAATACCATTCGGGGACGATGTGCGCCGGGGTCGAGAGCGGGTTGGCCGGGATGTAATTGTCAGGGTGGCCGAGATAATCGGGGAAGAAGAAGATCAAGGTCGAGAAGACGATGAGGAACACGCCGACCCCGAAGCCGTCCTTCGCGGTGTAGTACGGGTGGAACGGCACGGTATCCTGCTCGCCCTTCACTTCCACGCCGGTCGGGTTGCCCGAGCCCGGGATGTGCAGCGCCCAGATGTGGAGAATCACCGCGCCGGCGATCACGAAGGGCAGCAGATAGTGGAGCGAGAAGAAGCGGTTGAGCGCGGCGTCGTCCGGCGCATAGCCGCCGAGCAGCCAGACGCGGATCCATTCGCCGACCACCGGGATCGCCGAGAAGAAGCCGGTGATCACCTGCGCGCCCCAGAAGCTCATCTGGCCCCAGGGAAGCACATAGCCCATGAACGCGGTCGCCATGGTGAGCAGGAAGATCACCACGCCGATCAGCCAGACCATCTCGCGCGGCGCCTTGTACGATCCGTAATAGAGCCCGCGGAAGATGTGGATGTAGATGACCGTCAGGAACATGCTCGCGCCGTTGGCGTGCGCGAAGCGCAGGAACCATCCGGCGTTGACGTCGCGCATGATCGTGCCGTTGATCGAATCGAATGCGCCCGCGGCAGACGAGTGGAAGTGCATCGCGAGCACGATGCCGGTGACGATCTGGACGACCAGCGCCACCCCGGCGAGCACGCCGAAATTCCAGAAGTAATTGAGGTTGCGCGGCACCGGATAGCCGGCGCCGACGGCGTTATAGACGAAGCGTGGGAGCGGCAGGCGGCTGTCCACCCACTGCATCACCGGGTTCTTGGGTTCGTAATGGCGTGCCCAGGGAAAGCTCATGCTTGTCTATCCTCAACCGACCACGACGACCGTAGGCGACGTGAATTCATATTCCGGAACCTCGAGGTTCTTCGGTGCCGGGCCCTGGCGAATGCGGCCGGCCGTGTCGTAGGCGGAGCCATGGCACGGGCAGAAATAGCCGCCGAACGGCCCGCGATTCTCGCCCTCGCCCGCGCCCAGCGGCACGCAGCCGAGATGGGTGCACACGCCGAGCGTGATCAGCCAATTGCCATGGCCTTCCTTGGTGCGATCCTTGAGCGATTGCGGGTCGCGCAGGCTCGACACGGGAACCGCGTCGGCCGCGGCGATCTCCGCCGGGGTCAGGTTGCGCACGAACAGCGGCTGCTTGCGGAACTGCGCCTTGATCGCCTGGCCCGGCTCGATCGCGGAGACGTCGATCTCGGTGGTCGACTGGGCCAGCACGTCGGCGGACGGGTTCATCGAATTGATCAGCGGCAGCACGGTCACGGCGCCGCCGACGCCGGCAAATGCCACGGCGGCGATCTGCAGGTAATCGCGGCGGCGCGGGTTCTCGATCACATCGCCGGGGGGGACCACGGTCTGGGTCGGGGAAACACCGTCTTCTAGCGTTGCCATGCTTCAGCCCTTGCACTTCGAAACAAACCGCGACGACCGCGCGGGGTAAACCGGACACGAGCGCATGCGCGCCCATCGCCGCCCGGTTGCCCCCGGTGGCTGGCGGGTCTGATAGACGGGCCGAAGCGGCTTTGCCAACAAGGATTTTGACCGGCAGGTGACGGGCCGTGGCATCGCGGAGGCGCCAGGGCGGGCGCGGAGACTATCGCTGTTGCCGGCGCCAGGAGAGGCGCCACTGGAGCCGGCGCCGGAGAAGCCGCCGCCGCTCGGCACGGCCCCGCTCGGCCGCGCGCCGCGCAGATGCGCCCAGTGCGCCGGCGAGATGCGCGGCCATCAGATCGGTCAGCAAGAAGGCGGTGTATTGGAACGCGGGCCCTGCAAGGCGCGCGCTCTCCAGATTGGGATTTGCATACGCTATGCTCCGCAGCGCCGCCCCGGCCATCGCCAAGCCGCTCGCCTCGGCGGTGGCGGCGCGGATCGGCGTTCCGACGACGCCTTCGAGGTCGGGGTCGCCCAATGCATAGCCGAACAGGAACAAGGATTTCGTCCCCAGACCGCTTGGATAGCCAGCCGCAAAGACCGTGTGCATGCTCGGCGCGCGCGGCTGGGCGTTGCCGTCGCCGCCAGCGAACATCGCCTGATCACCCGACACCCAAGGCAGGTCGGCCAGATCACCGTCCGTGCCGACGAGGGCGAGATAGGCGCCGCCAAAGTCGATGCCCGCAAATTCGCCGCCGCCCAGCACAAGGCCCAGCGGCGCGCCCGGCAAGCGCTGTGCCGAGCCAGTCAAATTCGCCACCATTCCCGGCAATGCGAGCCTCGCCATCAACAGGTCGACGCCGGCGAGATCGATACCCGGCACCCCGGGGCTGCGCAGTTCGGCACCACTGAGGTTCGCCAGCGTCACACCGACGGTATGGAAATTCCCGTTCGGCGACCCTGCAAAGGGTGTGAGCGCGTGCCTTCCCGTTTGTTCGATCAGCAGTGCCGCGGCGGTCTCGGGCGAGAGGAACGCGGTGCGGATGGCCGCTGCGTTCGCGGCCTTTCCCGGGACGCTCGACGCGATCTCGGTGCCCGCTTCCTCCGCGAGCAAGTTCGCCGGCAGATACGGAATCGCGGACACGGAGCCGATCGAAGCCATGGAACACCCCACCCCACGCGCGCACGCGGATGCTCCATTATAGAGGCGCGGCGCCCGCTTCGGCCGCCACCGCCTTACGATGCCGTGGGCAATCAACGATCGCTTCCGGCGCGAGGGCTGAACGTCCGAGCTTGGGTGTTTAGCTGCCGTTGCTCTTCTAGCCCTCTCCCGCTCTCGCGGGAGAGGGTTGGGTGAGGGTCTTCTTTCTTCTGCTTCTCACAACACACGCGCACGCCATACGCGGGAGCTCTGCAAGCAAGCGCCCACCTCAAGCGCCACCCCGGCCTCGTGCCGTGGTCCACCAGGAGGCTTGCCGAAGCGCAAGCGTCGCGAGGCTGTCGCTCGAGGCGCAGTGGACCCGGGCACAAGGCCGGGGTGACATAGAGGTCTGCGATGGGGATCGAGAAGACGAACGCACAGAAGAAGACCCTCACCCAACCCTCTCCCGCGAAAGCGGGAGAGGGCTTGAAGAAGGCGTCGGCAATCGGGGCGCTAGCAGACGGGCCGCTCTCGAGAGCCTGCGCCGTTAATCCTTGCAGACCTGGACCAGCGCCCACCCCATCGCTCCGCCTAGATTGGGCACATTCTGATTCTCGAGCTCCAACCGCCGGCATGGCTGGCCGTAGCGGTTGAGGACCTGCTCCTTGTCAGGCGCGGGCGCGGGCTTCGGCTGCTTGGCCGCGCCGTCGGCGGAACAGGTGCCTTGGTCGATCGCACGGCGCGTGTAGGCGGCGCGCTGTTCCTGCGCCCAGGCGTCGGCAGCGGCCTTGCCCTCGGCCTGCTGCTCGCGGGCATAGCCGAGCACGAGCGCGCGCTTTTCGGCATCGGACAGTGAATCGAGCCAGCATTGGTGCTGCTGCGCGCGAGCGGGCGCGGCGATACCGCATGTAGCGGCGGCGGCGAACGCCGCGGCCAGCAGAAAGCGTTTCAAGCGCGGACCTCCCTCGTCGCCCCCTTTTAGCGCCGACGCACGCCGCCGCATCCGTCGCGGCATGCCGCCGATCTCGCGAGCGGCACGGCTCACCGGCACCGTGCCGCCAACCGCCATGCGCAATCGAGATGACGCCCGCCGCCACGGGCGCTATCGCGCCCCGCATGCGCATCGCCCTCTTCCAGCCCGAGATCGCCGGCAATGTCGGCGCCGTCCTCCGCCTCGGCGCCTGTTTCGGCGTGCCGATCCATATCATCGAGCCGATGGGCTTCCCGTGGAGCGACAAGGCACGCAAGCGCTCCGCGATGGACTATGACGGCAAGGTCGAGGTCACCCGCCACGCCGATTTCGATGCGTTCAAGGCCCGGACGCCCGGGCGGCTGGTCCTGTTCACCACCCGCGGCGGCACGCGGCTGCCCGAGGTCCGCTTCGCGCCGGGCGACACTCTGCTGTTCGGGTCGGAGAGCGCCGGCGTGCCCGATTTCGTCCACCAGGACGTCGACCTGGCGGTGCGCATCCCGCTCGCCGCCGGGATGCGCTCGCTCAATCTCTCGGTATCCGCGGGGATCGCGCTCGCCGAGGCGCTGCGCCAGACCGACGGCTGGCCCGCCTGAGGCGGGACATTCTGTCCACTCGACAGCCTTCCCCGCCCCCGCCTATCAGCCGGTCCATGCAAGCGCTCGACCTCCAGCAACAAGCGGCACGGACCTGGTTCGAAAGCCTGCGCGACCAGATCTGCGCCGAATTCGAAGCGATCGAGGCCGAGGCCGGCTCCGACGCCCGCTTCGACTATCTCGCCTGGGACCGCACCGATCCCTCGGGCGAAGCGGGCGGGGGCGGCGTGCGCGGCGTGATGAAGGGCAAGGTGTTCGAGAAGGTCGGCGTCAACGTCTCGACCGTCGGCGGCGCCTTCGAAGGCGACTTCGCCAAGACGATCCACGGCGCGGCCGAGGATCCGAGCTTCTTCGCCACCGGCATCAGCCTCGTCGCGCACATGGCCAATCCGCATGTCCCCGCGGTCCACATGAACACGCGCTTCCTGTGCACGACCAAGCGCTGGTTCGGCGGCGGCGCCGACCTCAACCCGCCGCTCCCGGTCGAGCAGGACACCGCCGAGTTCCACGCAGTGCTCCAGGCGGCCTGCGACGCGCACGACCCCGCGCATTATCCGCGCTTCAGGCAATGGGCCGACGACTATTTCTACATTCCCCACCGCAAGGTCCATCGCGGCGTCGGCGGGATCTTCTACGATCATCTCGAAGGCAGTTGGGATGCGAACTTCGCCTTCACGCAGGATGTCGGCCGCGCGTTCCTCGACGTGTTCCCGCGGATCGTCCGGCGGCGGATGGACCAGCCCTTCACCGAAGCCGACAAGGCGCAGCAGCTCGAATGGCGCGGACGCTATGCCGAGTTCAATCTGATCTACGACCGCGGTACCCTGTTCGGGCTCAAGACCGGCGGCAATGTCGACGCGATCCTGATGAGCCTGCCCCCGATGGCGAGCTGGGGGTAAAGGCGTAATGGTAGAAGTAGGCGCTCCCCTTCCGCTTGCGGGAGGGAGCGTTGGGTAAACCATGCGCCGTATGGTTTAGGGCAAGCCGGGGGCTTGCCCGACCCACC